>JANMVS010000009.1:0-20394 GCA_031392885.1 Verrucomicrobiota bacterium | reverse complement strand
TTCCCGGTCTGGGCCGCCGTCTTCGGCGCCTGCATCGGCAGCTTCCTCAACGTCTGCATTTATCGCATCCCAAAAAACGAATCCGTGATCCGGCCCGGTTCGCATTGCGGGTGCGGCCAGCCCATTGCTCCCTACGATAATATTCCCGTCCTGAGCTGGCTGATTTTGCGCGGCCGCGCGCGCTGCTGCGGCCGCCCCTTCAGTTTTCGCTATCCGGCCATCGAGTTGCTGACGGCTGCGCTTTTCCTGGCCTGCTGGCTGCAATTTTCCCCGGCGAAAGCCCTGGTCGGGATGGTGCTGTGCGCGATCGTCATCTGCGCCTTGTTCATCGACCTTGATCACATGATCATTCCCGATGTCTTCACGATCGGGGGTGCGGCCGGCGGGCTGCTGTTATCCCTCGCCGTGCCCGCGCTGCATGGTCAAAGCCATGAGCTATTCATCATCGCCAGCCTGCACGCCGGGCGCCTGGCCGTGCTGGGCCTTTTTGTGGGCTCGGCCCTCGTGTTGTGGATCGCACTTTTCGCGGAGGTAATTCTGCGCAAGGAGGCCATGGGCTTCGGCGATGTGAAGTATCTCGGCGCCCTCGGCGCTTTTGTCGGCTGGAAGGGTGCGGTCTTCGGCATGTTTGGTGGCGCCGTGCTGGGCTGTGCCTGGCTGCTGGGTGCTTTGGTGTGGAAAAAAGCCACCGGCCGGGATGCCCCGGGCGCCCTGCCCGCCACCACCCCCGAGGGCCAGCCCGCCGAACTCGGTCTGGGCGTGCACGTCCCCTTTGGCCCGATGCTCGGCGTGGCCGCGCTGATTTATTTTTTTGGCGCCCACCGCTGGGTGGACGCCTATTTCGACGACCTGTCCGCGTTATTCTGATTGGGGTCCGTCGTTTCCAGAGACTGGAATTCCTTGGGCACGTCCCCGTGCCGGCCCTGCACCACGAGTCGGAGCAGATAAGCCATGACTTCTTCCCGGGACTGTCCGCGCGCGACCACCAACTGATCCGCCCGTTTCATCAACTGGCGGGCCATCGCCTCCGCCTGGGCTGGCGCCGCGCCCAACCCGAGGCAAAGTTTGGTCAGTTGGTCGAACTCACTCATGGGCCCCAATCCAAATATCCGTTGGCCCGTCCGGCGCCAGACTGAGTCCGACCTCAGGCTTGAGGTTGATCAGCGAAAGCATGGCGAAGGCGACATAACCCTGCTCTCCGCCGCTGACCGAACGCAGTTCCCCCACCTTGAGGGAACCTTGATAAAGCGGGGCCTCACTCCGGAGTGGCACCCCGCTACTGTGCACGACCTGGAGCCGGCGCCGCACTTGGCCCAGGTTTTTCAATCGCGCCATGATTTCCTGGCCCAGATAGCAGCCCTTGGTGAAAGAGAGGGCGGATTCTTCCAAGCCGCCCTCGTTCGGCAAATCAGTCGGGCCCAAATCCTGCGGGATGGCCGGAATGTTGGCGGAAATCCGCGACCATTCGATTGCCTCGATTCCGATTTCGGCCCAACCCCGCGCCACCAGTCGTTCCCGCCAGTCCGCCACGGTTTTCTCCGGACCGATGATCTCGTAGTTTTCCGCCGGCAGTCGATATCCGTTGAAAATCACGCCATCACCGTTCCGGATAAAATGACCGGAACTCGGTACCGCTCCGAACACCGCCCGGATCGTTTCGCCACAGCCGGCGCCGCCGATGGTCAAGCCACCAACCGTCGCGGTTTCATCCGTCAATCCAACGTCATCAGCCACGATATAATCCTGCAGCCTTTGCTGAATGACGCTCGCCGCCGAAGTCACGCTGAGCACCAGAAACTCATTTTCCGCCAATCGTAGCACGATACTGTCCGCGACAACCCTGCCTTTTTGATTCAGCCACAGCCCGTAGGTCGCGCTCCCGGGCGGATGGCGCAATTCATTGGTGAATTGCCCCTGTAAAAATGAAAAAGCGTCTTCTCCTGTTACCCTCAAAATAGCTTTAAGCTGGTGCTTGCGGAAAAATGCGGAGTCTATAATCATAGAAAAATATCTTAAGTCGTTGTATTAAATATATTAGCACAGAATGCAATAAACTTATGATCTCCTGGTTGACGGACGACTGGAACTGAGTAGATATAGCAGTGTCAAGTAACACTACTCCCGCATAGCGGGAGTTTTGGGGTAACTAAGAAAGTAATGGCCGGTCGCTTAGGGGTAGGCGACCGGCCTTTTCTTTGCCCAAATTCTTAGCACACAGCAAGAACTTGATCCTGGGTCAGCGTCCGCCCCAAGCTGGGACTTCATGCAGAAAACTTCAGACATCAATGTCGTCGAGACCCGTATCCTGCCCTCGCCCGCCGCACTGCTGGCCGAGTTGCCCAAAACGGAAGCGCAGGCCGAATTTGTGGCGCGCACGCGGCGCGATATTCACCGGCTCATTTTTACCGACGACAAGCGTTTCCTCCTGATCATCGGACCGTGTTCCATTCACGACCTGGCGGCCGGCCGCGAATATGCCCGCCGCCTGGCGACACTGGCGCGCGAAGTTTCTGACCGCGTATTGATGGTGATGCGGGTTTATTTTGAAAAACCACGCACCACAGTGGGCTGGAAAGGACTGGTCATGGATCCGCATCTCGACGGTTCCCACGATATTGCCGCCGGCCTGCGTCTGGCCCGTACTTTCCTGCGCGATGTCCTCGACCTCGGTCTGCCCACCGCCACCGAGTTGCTCGATCCCATCACGCCGCAGTACATCGCGGACCTCGTTTGCTGGTCCGCCATCGGCGCCCGCACCGCCGAGTCCCAAACCCACCGGCAGATGGCCTCGGGGCTCTCCATGCCCCTGGGCTTTAAAAACGGCACCGACGGCTCCATCGCCACCGCCATCAACGCCATCAAGGCCGCGGCCCAGCCGCATACTTTCCTCGGGATCAACCTCGACGGCTCGGCCTCCGCCATCGTCACCCGCGGCAACCCTGACTGCCACGTGGTCCTGCGCGGCGGTGCCACCGGTCCCAACTATTCGCCGACCCACATTGCGCAAACCGAGCAGTTGCTCGCCAAAGCTGGTCTGACCAAGTCGATTTTGGTCGATTGCTCCCACGACAATTCCGCGAAGCAACCCGAGCGGCAGCCTGACGTCATGCGCGAACTGCTGGCGCAATTCGCGGCCGGTAACACCTCCATCATGGGCGCTATGATCGAAAGCAACCTCGGCGCCGGCAGCCAGCCGTTTCCGCAACCGAAGGACCAGCTCCGCTACGGCGTCTCCATCACCGACGCCTGCATCGACTGGCCGACCACTGAAACGCTGGTCCGCGAAATCCATGCCGCCCTCGCCTCCCGCTTTAAGTGAGCGAAGTCCGGGCGAAATTAATAATTCTATCCAGTCGGGTTGCTCTGACTTTAATCTTCATCTCCGACCCATTTCCTCCGTGCGTCCCACGCCGCCCGTGTTAAAAGTATCCTCCCTATGAAGACCCCCATTCGTGTCGCAGTCACCGGTGCCGCCGGCCAGATCGGCTACTCCCTCCTTTTCCGCATCGCCTCCGGGGCGATGTTCGGTCCCGACCAGCCCGTCATTCTCCAACTCATCGAGGCGCCGATCGAGAAAGCCCTTCAGGCCCTCGAGGGCGTCGCGATGGAACTCGACGACTGCGCTTTCCCCTTGCTGAAGGGCAAGGTGCAGACCTCCGACCCGGCCGTCGGCTTCAAGGACGCCAACTGGTGCCTGCTCGTCGGCGCCAAGCCCCGCGGCCCCGGCATGGAGCGGGCCGATCTGCTGAAGGACAACGGCAGGATTTTCATCGGCCAGGGCCAGGTCATTGACGCGGTCGCGGCGGCGGATGCCCGCATCGCCGTCGTCGGCAATCCCGCCAACACGAATTGCATGATCGCCGCCAGCCAGGCCAAGCGCCTCCCGCCGGAGCGCTTCACCGCCATGGTCCGCCTCGATCAGAACCGCGCCCAAACCCAACTCGCGAAAAAGGCCGGCGTCGATCTCACCGCCGTCAAAGATATTTTCATCTACGGCAACCACAGTCCCACGATGTTCCCGGCCTATGCCCACGCCACCATCGGTGGCCAGCCGGCGACCGCCGTGATCACCGACACCGCCTGGCTGCAGGGCCCGTTCTGCGAGACCGTCGGCAAACGCGGCGCCGCCATCATCGCCGCCCGCGGCGCCTCCTCGGCCGCCTCGGCCGCCAACGCCCTCGTCGATCATGTCCGCAGCCTCGTCACGCCGGGGTCTATCCACTCGGTGGCGGTGAAATCCAACGGTCTCTATGGCTTCGACGCCAATGTGTGGGCCGGCATGCCCGTCCGCACCACCACGCCGGGGAGCTATGAAGTCATCACCGGTTACGCCATGGATGACTTTGCGAAGTCCAAGATCGCCGCAACCAACAAGGAACTCGTCGACGAACGCGCCTTCGTGGCCGAGATGATGCAGTAATACCAGCGTTCCATAAGAACTGGGCAATTGGCAGGGGCAGTTGCCCTCAACGGCCTTCGGCGGCGACTCTTAAAGGTCGCCGCTTTGTTTGGGCTTAGCCGTAACGATTCATTCGGAAACCACAGATTGACCCAGATGCAGAATGAAAACCGCCCGACCAACGATACTGCGCTTCGTCACCGTTTGGTGAGTAGACTCAAGCGCTCGATCTCGGCGGGCCGGCTCTCTCATTAGGGAGTGTCTTCAATCGCGGGTTGCTCCGACGGTTTGCCCGCTGGAGGGCCGGTCTCCGCACCGGCCGCAGGCGACAGCCGGTCCGCCAGCCCGGATGGTGTGGATTGGATCGGTTCGAGTTTTATCTCTATCGCCTTGATCCGCGCTTATCCGCGTCATCCGCGGGAAATTCCGTCTGAATTGTTGCGGCTTAGAGTAAACCCGCCAGCACCCGGTTTTTGGTCAGGGCAAAAGCCGACCGGACCGCGGCGAAGGTGGTCACCAATTCGGCCGGTGATCCGTTACGCGGAAAGCGGAGTTCGAGCGTCGCCCCGTCGCACATGACTTCGGCGTCCACGCCCTCGACCGCCAGCACGCAATGCCGGCAGTCCGACGGATAGTGGACCGTCAGTCCGTCCGCCCCCGCCCGGGCCTCGACGGCATCCACCACCGCCTCCACCCGGACATTTTTGGTCAGGGAGAAGACAATGCCGCCGAACATCGCCGCAAACAGTCCATTGAATTCCGCCAGTTCCACCATTTCGCCGCTGCGCAGGTTGAGCAGCGTGCGGGTGATGCCGTAGCTGGCCGGATCGCTCGCCTCGAGCGCGTAAGTGATCTCAAGCGTAAAATCCTTCGTCGTCAGCACGGCGGCCGGACTGGCGACCGTCAGTGTCAGGTCGGTTCTTTTGTAGCCCAGCGCCGTCTTGGCCCGCTGGAAAAATTGCTCGCCCTCCGCGGTCAGTTCGCCGGCACAGAGTTTGCCCAGAAAGGCCGTGGTGGCCGGATTGACCGCATCCGGCACCGTGTGGTGCTTTTTTTTGAAACCGGCCAGGCTCTTTACCGCCCCGTGGCCGCGGCCGACGAGACTGATCCGGGAGACATAGTGGTGCGGGTGATCCGCCGATGACGCCATGCGGTCATAGAGGCATGCTCCGCGGCGGGATGCAAGTTGACCCAATCCTATTTTCGCAAAAAAAGGCGACCCGTTGCCGGACCGCCACGCGAGTGGGACTTAAGCTTGCTCAGGCCGCGAGGACCGGAGGCGCCGGTTGCGCATTGAGTTTCTTGAAGAGCGAGATGGCGCCCATGACGATCAGCACCGGAATCCAGATCGGGGCGAGGGCCAGCGCAAGTCCGATGGCCACCGCCAGTAACGCCGCCATCAGCGAGAGGCCGACCGCGCCGAGGACGGCGGCGATCACCAGACCGATGATGGCCCCAAGGAAGACGAACGGGATGAACTTGAGGGCCACCACGGTCAGCACGACGATCAGGAAGATTTTGAGGAAAGTATTCATGCCCTAAAAACACGTCATCCCGAGAAAAGTTGCAGCCGAGGCCAACTTTTTATTCAACAGCCGATGTGCCCCCAACCGTCCCCATTCCGGTAGTTTGCGCCGTAATCGAGCGGGAGGGCTGCGTCCTGATTGCCCGACGTCCGGCGCACAAGCATCTGCCGTTAAAATGGGAGTTTCCCGGCGGCAAAGTCGAATCCGGCGAGTCCGCCGCCGCCGCCATCATTCGCGAAATCCGCGAAGAGCTGGACTGCACGATCACCATTGTTCGAACGCTCCCGTCTTTCCTGCACGATTACCACCCGGTCGTCATCGAAATGATTCCATTTGTCTGCACGCTGACCCCCGAGTCCGCCGCGCCTCATCCCCACGAACACGTTGCCCTGGCCTGGATCAAACCAGATGAACTTACGAACCATGATCTGGCCGCGGCTGACCTGCCGGTGATCGCCAGTTACCGTGGCACGGCAAAGTAACCCTCGCGGCGCGAAGCTCACGGTGGGGCGAAGGCACCCGCCCTGTTTCAGTGGGGATGATAAAATCTGGCCTGGGTGCGCGCCATCTCCCGCAACCGCTCGCACGGCGCGAAATAGGGGGCGACCTCGGACGCCAATCGCTCGAGCCGGTGTACAATCTCCGCGGCTCCGAGCGTATCGGCATAACGCAACGGTCCACCGCGGAACGGCGCCCAGCCGGTGCCGAAAATCATGCCAAAATCCACGTCCTCCGGTGCATCGACCACGCCTTCCTCCAACACACGCGCGGCCTCATTCACCATGACCAGCACCAGACGGTCCTGCCGCGTTGCCGCGTCCTGACTTTGTCCCTTGCCGACCGTCTGGAGGAAACCCACCTCGCCGTTCGGCTGCTCCTGCGCACCTTTCTCCTTCGGGAAAACGTAGAAGCCGGTGCCGGATTTTTTTCCAAGCCAGCCCCTGGCGATCATCTTCACCAAGGTATCGTTGATCGGCACCGGCTTGGGCAGCCGGTGTTGCAGATCAGTGGCCACGTGCTGCGCGACGTCGAGCCCGACCTCGTCGCTCAGCCGCAGCGGCCCCATCGGCAGGCCAAAATCGAGCATCAATTTATCGAGCTGCGCCACGCCGCAGCCTTCGTTGAAGAGCCGCACCGCCTCCACCATGTAGGGCAGCAAAATACGGTTCACCAGGAAGCCGGGGCTGTCCTTGACCAACACGGGCAGTTTGCCGATGGCCTTCACGAACTGCAGGGCCGTGTCGAGCGCCGCGGGCGAGGTGCGCGCCCCGCGCACGATCTCGACCAGCTGCATGCGGTGGACGGGATTGAAAAAATGAATGCCGACGACGCGGCTGGGATCGGTCAGCCCCGCCGCAATGGCGTCGATCGAAAGGGCGGAGGTGTTGGTGGCCAGGATTGTGTGCGCTCCCACGCGGGCCTCGAGTTGTTGGAATATTTTCTGCTTCAGCTCCAGCTTCTCCACGGCGGCCTCGATCACGAGGTCGACCTGGGTCAGCGGCGCGTCCCCCGCCACCGGCTTGATGCGGTCAAGCCCGGCTGTGGCCTCGGCCTCGGTGAAGATGCGGCGCTTGGCCGCATCGCGGAAAATATTCTCCGCCACCTTGAGTCCCTTCGCGAGCATCTCGGGGGCAAGGTCCTTCAGGATGACCGGATACCCGCGCGCCGCGCTCCATTGCGCAATCCCGGCGCCCATCACACCCGCCCCGATGACGGCCACCGTGCGGACCGGGTGACCCGCCCCGTCCGTGGCCGGCGACTTTAATTTTTTGGCGCGTTCCTGCAGGAAGAAAATCCCCATCAGACTGTGGCAGGCCGTGGTCTTCGCCAGCTCGAGGAACGCCGCGCGTTCCAGCGCCAAGCCGAGCTCCAGGGGCTGGCCATAGGCGGCCAGGCAGACCTCGAGTGCCTTCAAGGGCGCGGGATAATGGCCGTGGGTCTTCGCCAGCACGCCTTTTTTCGCCTGCCTTGCCACCACCGGGCGGGCGAGGGCGGAATTCATCAGGCCACGCGGCGAGGACGCCGGCCGTTTGCCTTTTGCCACGAACTGCTTGGCCGCCGCCAGCAGGTATTCCGGCTGCGCCACCTCATCGACCAAGCCGGTTTTTTGCGCGGGAATCGCGGCGAGTTGTTTGCCCGCGAGGATGATGCCGAGCGCCGCCGGCAGGCCGATCAAGCGGGGTAAACGCACCGAGCCACCCCAGGCTGGCAGAATCCCGAGTTGCGTCTCCGGCAGGCCGATTTTCGTGGATTTGTCGACCGCGGCCACGCGCCAGTCACACGCCAGCGCAAGTTCGCAGCCGCCCCCGAGACAAACGCCGTTGATCGCCGCCACCGAGGGAATCGGCAGCCGCTCCAGCCGCGTGAAAATCCGGTGACCGAGATCGACGGTCTGGCCGAGGCCTTCGTCGGTGAAGTTTTTCGTAAACGAATTCAGGTCGGCGCCGGCAATAAAAATTCCGGCTTTCGCGCTGACGAGCACCACGCCCTGCAGGTCACGGCGGCTTTCGAGCGTGGCGAGGTGGGCATCCAGTTCCTCCAGCGTCGCGATGTCGAACAGGTTGACCGAGGAATTGGGCCGGTCGAACGTCAGCACCGCGATCCCATCGTCACCAAAAGAGAGCGTGAGGTTCATGGTCGCAGCGGCTCAGACGGTTTCGACCCAGAGCGCCCCCCCCTGGCCGCCGCCGATGCAGAGTGAAACAAGGGCCCGCTTGCCGCCCCGGCGCTGGAGTTCGCGGAGTGCGGTCAGCACCAACCGCGCGCCGGTGGCGCCGACCGGGTGGCCGAGCGCAATGGCCCCGCCGTTGACGTTGAGTTTCTCCAGGGGGATCTCGCCCAACGCCGTGGCGCGGCCGAGATGTTTGCGGCCAAACTCCGCCGAGGCCGCCGCCGCGCAACAGGCGAGCACCTGCGCGGCAAAAGCCTCGTTGATCTCGATCAGATCGGCGTCCTGGAGTTTGAAGCCCGTGAGCTTCTCCGCCTTGGCGATCGCGTAAACCGGGCCGAGGCCCATGCGGGCGGGCTCGCAGCCGGCGTAGGCAAACCCGACGAGCTGGCCGATGGGCGTCAGGCCGGTGCGCTTGAGCCCGGCTTCGGTCATGACGATGAGCGCCACGGCGCCATCGGTGATCTGCGAGGCGTTGCCCGCCGTAACGGTTCCGCCGCGTTTCTCAAAAACCGCCTTCAGTTTGCCGAGTGCCTCCATCGTCTGGCCCTCGCGCACCCCATTGTCGCTGACCACGGCCTGGGCTTCGCGGCCCCCGCGGGGATAGACGGCGGTGATCTCGTCCTTGAACTTGTCCCGTGCCGCCTCGGCCCGCTGGTGGGACTGCACGGCGAACTGGTCTTGCCTCGTCCGGGTCAGGCTCCAGTCGCGCGCCAGCAACTCGGCGGTCTGGCCCATACCCAGGCCGCAGACCGGATCGGTGAGCCCGAGCATGAGCGCGATGCGCGGGGAGAAATCGGCCGGGCGGAAGGCGAGCAGCGCGGCGATCTTCTGGCCACTCGTCTTGGCCTTGCCGAGCGCGGCATATTTTTTCACCGCGCTGGCGTTATACAGAAGCGGGTAGTGGCTCATGCTCTCCGCTCCGCCCACGAGGAAGATGGCACCGCGGCCATTGGCGGCTTTGTCGGAGGCCTGGGTGATGGCCTCGAAGCCGGACGCACAATTGCGCGAGACCGTGATGGCCGGCACGGACTCGGGTACGCCGGCGCGCAGGGCGATGACCCGGCTGACATTGGCGGCATCAACGGGATTGCCCACGCAACCGAAGACCACCTCGTCAATCAAGGCCGGGTCGAACGCGTTGCGGGCCAGCACGGCGGCGGTCGCGGTCCGGCCCAGCTCGGTGGCATCGCAGCCTGCCAGTGTTGTTCCGAGTTTGGCGAAGGGCGTGCGCACGCCGTCAACAATGTAGAGCGGTTCTTTCACGGCTTGGATTCCTGCATGTGCTGGCCGACGGGGGCGGCCGGTGGTGGGGCCGCCTTGGCCGACGGGCGGTTGTCGACGACCTTTTGCTCCTTGAGCACCACCCCGACCTTTTGCATGTGGCGGATCTCTTCCTCGGAGTGAAACACGATCTTGTTGGGCCGGATTTCGAAATGGGCCTGCATCAGGTTGATGATCGAGCCGCTGAGCCCGGTTTCCGTGCTGTCGCCGGTGCGGGAAACATGCAGGATGATCTCGTCGAGCTCGAGCGGATCGTCGTGGGCCTTCCGCAGCTCAATCTGCCACGACCCGACGCCGCGGACATCATCGAGGAGGTGCTCGAGTTCATTGAAGTCGATGATGGTGCCCTTGAGCTTCTGAAAGCGCAGGGCGCGAAAATCCGAGACGCGGGAAATCTTGCCCATGAGGCGCGGCATGCGCCACCCGCAACACGCACAGGGCGCGTAGGTGATGCCGTGCTCAATGAAATCACCCGTCCGGTACCGGAGCACGACGGTGCCCCGCGCCTCCAGCGGGGTCCAGACGATCTCCCCGCCCCGGCCTTCCGGTTGCACCGTGCCGTTCTCCGGATCGATGATCTCGAAGATCCCCAGGTCGGGGTAGAGATGATATCCGGTCGGCTGGTGTCCCGGCGCGGGCGGACACTCGGACCAGGCGAGCTTGGCCTCGGTAAAGCCATAGGTGGCCACCACCTGCACCCCCGGCGAGCCGAGCTGCGCGCAGAGTTCGGCGAGCTTCCGCCGGGTGCCCTCGGCGACTTTTTCCCCACCGAGCAAGATGGTCTGGATGCCCTCCAGCTTGAGCTTTTCCTCCACGGCCTGCGTCAACACGTGGTAGATGAAGGTCGGCATCGCCGTCAGCACGTTTGGCTTGAGCTTCTGGATGGCGCGCAGGTTGCCCTCGGTGCCCATCACCTTGCCCCCGCCGGTGGCGAGGGCGAAGATGTTATTCTGAATGCCCGAGTAATACATGTACCAAAACGCCAGATGCGGGGCGAAGGGGAACATGTTCAACATCCGGTCATCGCGGCTTCGCCGGCCGATATCCGCCACCCGGCCACTGCCGATCCCGAGATTCTTGATGTCGTGCTGCGTATAGAGAAACGCAATGGGCTCAGTGGAACGGCCCGTCGTGCTCGTCATGAAAGTGGGCCGCCACTCCCGATCCAGCCGGTCTTTTTCCTGGGCCCGGCCATGCCACAGCGAACGAAAAATCACGCCGGGACGTTTTGCGAGCACCGCGGGATCGGGCTTGAGCAGGAAATCGAGCGCCCGGCGCGGCGCTTCCGGGGTCGACAGCAGGTCCTCCTTGCGGGTGAAGGGAAGTTTGGTCAGGTCGTCGACCGTCCGGATGTCGTCTGCCGTCAGCTGGTGTTCCGCGAAGATTTTCCGGTAATGCGGCGAGAACGGCAGCACGCAGTCCCGCAGATACGCGTGAAGTTTCCGGCCTTGGAGTTTAACCAAGGCCTCCTTGCCCAAACTATGCCATTTTTTTGTCAGGAGTGAGTGCGCCATGGCCTTGGTGAACAAAATTTAAACTGCCTCAGTCCCGAAAAATCGGATAAAGGCAATTTCGTAAATAAAACAGCCGGAGAATATTAGTTATTACAAGCGAATATTCGCTAACAACGAATATTCTCCTCGCCATTTCGCTGGCCGCGCATTCGATGGCGAAATCGCCCAATGGCCGAGTCATGGAAAATCAAACTCCTGCGCTGGCGCTTCAATTGGTATCCGGCTTTCCGGAACACCGGCGCCCGCGTTATCTTCATTTCGGAGGATATGCTGGAGGCCAGACTGCGGCTGCCGCTGTGCCGGGCGACCCGCAACATCCATGGGACGATTTACGGCGGCTCGATGTATGCGGCGGTGGATCCGTTGCACGCGGTGATGGTGGCGATCCATCTCGGGCCGGACTACCATGTCTGGATGAAGGCGGCGAAAATCGAGTTTCGCCGGCCGGGCCGCGACGATCTTTATGCGCACGTCCGCCTGCAGCGGCGGGAGATCGACGCCCTTCGCGCCGCCCTCGTGCACGAGAACAAAGTGGACCGCGATTTCGAAATCTCCCTGGCCGACGCCACCGGCGAGGTGGCCGCCGCCTTCACCCTCACCCTGCATTTCCGCCGCCGGTTAGCGCATGAGCCCCCGATGCACGGCGTCATCTTTCCATGAAACGTCTCCTCAACCGCACGATCCTCATCACCGGCGCCAGCCGGGGCATCGGCCGGGCCATCGCACTCGCCGCGGCCCGGGAAGGCGCGAATATCGTCATTGCGGCCAAGACCGCCGAACCGCACGCCAAGCTGCCCGGCACCATCCATACCGTGGCTGAGGAAGTGCGGGCCTGCGGGGTTCGGGCATTGCCGTTGCAAGTCGACGTCCGGGATGAGTTTCAAGTCACCGCCCTGATGGCCGCCATCGAAAAGGAATTCGGCCAGCTCGACGCCCTGATCAACAACGCCGGCGCGATCCAACTCACCAACGTGGCCAACACGCCTGTCAAGCGGTACGATCTCCTGCAGCAGGTGAATGCCCGCGCCGTGTTCATTGGCGCCAAGGCCGCCCTCCCCCTGTTGCGCCGGGCCGGCGGCGGTCATATCATCAGTCTGTCGCCGCCGCTCAATTTCCGGGCGAAATGGCTGGCGCCGCATGCACCGTATACCCTGTCCAAATTCGGCATGACCCTGCTGTCGCTCGGGATGGCCGGTGAGTTCGCCCCGGACAAAATTTCCGTCACCTCGCTCTGGCCGCGCACGACCATCGCCACCGCCGCCATCGAGTTTGCCATTGGGGCCCAGCTGCTGCCGCGCTGTCGCACGGCCGACATCATGGCCGATGCCGCCCTCGAAATCCTCGCCACCCCGGATCAATCGCTCACCGGCCAGACCCTCTTGGATGAGGATTTTCTCCGCACCCGCGGCTGGACGGATTTCCGCCGCTACGCCCACGACCCGGCTTTCGCGGACCAACTGTTCCCCGACCTCTTTATCGACCCCTGACCAGCCGGCCACAGGGTCCGGTCGCTGCCGACCCGTCCCTTCCGCGCCTCTCTCACCATGCCTTCCGCCCTCATTCCGCCCCCGCCCACTCCGGCTGCCGCCCCGGAGCTTCCGGTGGAGCAGAATCTGCGCTTCATTCTCGGCCTGAAACTCAACCAGCTCCGCAAGCAGCAGTCCCTCTCGCTCAAGGAGCTCGCCGACCGCGCGGGCCTGGCCATCTCCTACCTCAGTGAAATCGAAAAAGGGAAAAAATATCCCAAGCCGGGTAAAATTCTCGCCCTGGCCAAGGCGCTCGGCGTCAGCTTCGACGACCTCGTTTCCCTCCACCTCGGGGAAAAACTCCATCCGCTCTCCGGCGTGCTGAAGTCCGGGATTTTGCAGGAAATCCCGCTCGAGGTCTTCGGCCTCACCCCGACCGGCCTGCTTGAGATGATGTCCGACGAGCCCCAGAAGATCAGCGCGCTCTTCGACACCTTCATCAAGATCGCCCGCCGCTTCGACGTGAAGATCGAGCACCTGCTGCTCGCCGCCATCCGCTCGCACGTCGAGCAGCGCAAGAATTATTTCGAGGACCTCGAGCTGGCCGTGGAGTCCTTCCGCCCCGCCCAAGGTTGGGCGCCGCGCCCGGTCCCGGATGTGGCGCAGCTGCAGGCTTACCTCGTCCGGACCTGCGGCTATACCCTCGATGAGCACACCCTGGGCGGGCACCCGGAACTGGGCGAGTTGCGGGCGATCACCCTGCAAGGCGACACCACCCACCCCCGGCTGCTGCTCAACCCCTGCCTCGGGGAATGGCAGCGCGCCTTTTTGCTCGCCCGCGAGATCGGGCGCCGGCAACTCGGCCACCACGAGGCGGTCACCACCTCCCCGATCGTGCAGGTGACCTCCTTCGACCAGCTGCTGAATAATTTCCGCGCTTCCTATTTTGCCGGCGCCCTCCTCCTCGACCGCTCGCTGCTGGTCGCCGACCTGCGCGAGTTTTTCGCCCGGCCCGCCTGGGACGGCGCCGCCCTGATCGCGATCAAGCGGAAATATCAGGCGACGCCCGAGATGTTCTTCCATCGGCTCTCGCAGATTGTGCCGCGCTTCTTCGGCCTCGAGCAGATGTATTTTGTGCGTTTCGACCACCGGCGGGGCACCCCGCAGGTGCACATCGGCAAAGAGCTGCACTATCAGCGCATGCATGCGGCCCACAGCATCGGCGTGGACGAGCACTACTGCCGCCGCCTGGTCTCCCTGGAGGTCCTCCGTCACTTCGAGGCCCAGCAGACGGCCAGCGGCTCCGCGGCCACCGTCGCCGGCGCCCAGCGCTCGCGTTTCGCCGCCACCCAGGACGAGTATTTTTCGATGGCACTCGCCCATCCGCAGAATCTTGATGCCGGGGTGAACTCGTGTGTCACCATCGGCTTCCAGGTGAACGAGGCCTTCCGGTCCGTGGTCCGCTGCTGGAATGATCCCGCCCTGGTCACCCGCATCGTCGGCGACACCTGCGAACGCTGCGGCATCACCGACTGCGCCGAACGCGTCGTACCGGCCAGCCTGCTCGACAGCGAGCGGCGCCACGCGAAACAAATGGCCGCGCTTTACCAGCTGGCCGGAAGCGCGTGAATCACCGCTCCGCGCCCAGCCCGGATATTTCACCCTCTTCTCGCCACCAAAACCACACCCTGGGCCAAATCTTTTTCCGCAATCACGGCGGCTCGGATATCCGGGCTCGCTGCTCTCTCCCCGCATGAAAATTCTTATTCCCCTCAAACGGGTCCCCGACCCCGACACGAAGATCCGCGTCAAGCCCGACGGTTCGGGCATCGAGACCGATGGCGTGAAGTTCTCGGTCAATCCCTTCGACTCGATCGCCCTCGAGGAGGCCCTGCGGCTGCGCGAGCAACTGGGCGGCGCCGAGCTTGTCGTGGTCACGGTCGGCGGCGAAGAATGCTGCGAACAACTGCGCACCGGCCTCGCGATGGGCGCCGACCGCGCGATACTCGTGAAAACCTCGGCGAGCCTCGATTCGCTCGCGGTCGCCAAGGTGCTTGCCGCCGTCTACCGGAAGGAGCAGCCGGCCTTCGTCCTCATGGGCAAACAGGCGATCGACGACGACTCCAATCAGGCCGGCCAGATGCTCGCCGCCCTGCTGGGCGTCGGCCAGATCACTTTTGTTTCCAAGCTCGAACTGCTGGACGGCCACCACCGCGCGCGCTGCAGCCGCGAGACCGACGCCGGAATCGAGCACCTCACCGTGGCGCTGCCGGCCGTGCTCACGGCCGACCTGCGCCTCAACGAACCACGCTACGTCTCGCTCCCGGGCATCATGAAGGCCAGGAAAAAGCCCCTCGAGGAGCTCACCTTTGCGTCACTCGGGGTCGACGCGGTCAGCCGCACCCGCGTGCTGAAGTTGGAACGCCCCGCCGGCCGCAAGGCCGGGGTGCGCGTCAAGTCCGTCGACGAACTCATCGCCAAGCTTCGCACCGAGGCCAAGGTCCTTTAACTTTCCGCTCCTCATGAATCACCTCCTCGTCCTTGCCGAACACGACCAAGGTCAGCTGAAGCTGGCGACCTTCGCCGCCGCAGGTTTCGCCCAGAAAGTCTGCGCCGGATCGGGCGGCACCTTTGATTTTCTCCTCCTGGGCTCCGGACTTGCCCCGACCGCCGCAGGCCTGCGTCAGTCCGGCGCCGCCGTCGTACTCGTCGCCGACTCACCCGCCCTGGCCGAGCCGCTCGCCGACCGCTACGCCTCGGTCATCGCCGCCACCGCCCGGGCCCGGGGCATCACCCTCGTCGTCGCCGCCGCTTCCACCTTCAGCAAGGATATCCTGCCGCGCGCCGCCGCGTTGCTGGACGCCGGCATGCTCAGCGACGTGATCGATGTTCGCGGCGAGGGCGACGAGCTGACTTTCCGGCGCGTCCTGTTCGCCGGCAATGTCATCGCCACCGTGCAACTCGACGGCGCCCTCAAGTGCATCGCCGTGCGGAGCGCCGCCTTTGCCGCTCCGGCCGCCACCACCGCGCTCTCGCCCGTCGAGCCGGTCGCGATCGACCCCGCGGCGCTCCCGAAATTCGCCGAATTTCTCAGCCGCGAGACCAAGATCAGCGCGCGGCCCGACGCCACCGAGGCCCGCATCATCGTGTCCGGCGGCCGCGCCTTGAAGTCCGCCGCGGATTTTGAGCGGCTTGTCGGCGGCTTGGCGGACGTCCTCGGCGCCGCCGTCGGCTCCTCGCGCGCCCTCGTCGACTCCGGCATCACCCCCAACTCGCTGCAGATCGGCCAGACCGGCAAGATCGTCGCGCCCGACCTCTATATCGCCCTCGGCATCTCCGGCGCCATCCAGCACATGGCCGGCATGAAGGACACCAAGGTCATCGCCGCCATCAACAAGGATCCCGAGTCACCGATCTTCGAAATCGCCGACTACGGCCTGGTCGCCGATGTCTACGAAGCCGTGCCGGAACTCATCCAGAAACTGAAAACGTGACCCCCACCCGCGAGACCTTCGGCAACATCCCCCTCTCCTCCCAGCTCGCGTTCTACGCGCTGGCGCTGGTCGCGATGGGGATTTTTTGCTGGGGTGTCTGGCGGCGCTGGAAACTTTGGCAGCTCGGCACGCCGATCAATTTCCGCGGGCTGATCACGGGCAACCTCGCCGTTGTCTGGAAAAAAATCCGCGCCGGCACCATGCGCGTGGCGGTTGACGCCGGCGCGCAACAGCGCGTGCGCGGCCACGGCCTCGCCTCCTATGCGCACCTCAGCCTCTATGTCGGTTTCATGGCGCTGCTCGCTGGCACGACGCTGCTCGAGATCGACAACATCGTCTCGCACGTCTCCGCGGCGCTGAAATTCCACCACGGTCTCTACTACGTCATCTATGAATACACGCTCGATGTGCTCGGGCTGTTTTTCATTCTTGGCACGCTCTATTTTTGCTGGCGGCGACTGCGCAAGCCCGCGGCGCTCGGCCACCGCGCGACCGACTGGTATGTGCTTCTCTCCTTCCTCGCCCTCGGCGTGACCGGCTATTTGGTCGAGGCGCTGCGCATCGTTTGGCAACAGCCCACCGGCCTCGCGGCGAACTGCTCACCCGTCGGCCTCTGGCTCGCCGGTTTCTTCGCGAGTCTCGGCGAGCCCGGTGCCCGCAGCGCGCACTTCGCCGTCTGGTGGATCCACGCGTTCCTCGTCTTCGGTTTCATCGCCTCGATCCCGTTTACGCGGCTCTTCCATTTCATCGCCGGGCCGATGAACCTTTTCCTCGCGCCACCCTCGCTGGGCATCCTGACGCCGGTGACGATGGAGGAAGTGGAAAAAACCGAGCGGGTCGGGGCCGGCGCCATCCGCCATTTCTCGGTGCAGGAGCTGTTGAGCCTCGACGCCTGCATGGAGTGCGGCCGCTGTGAGGAAGCCTGCCCGGCCTTCGCGACCGCCAAGCCGCTGTCGCCGAAGCGCGTCGTGCAGGACTTGAAGGGCTTGATGGAGGAAACCGCCGCGGGCCTCGCCGCCGGGAAAAAAGAATTTCGCGCGCTGCACGAGGACACGATCAAGGCCGAGACGCTCTGGGCCTGCACCGCGTGCAGCGCGTGCGTTGATGTCTGCCCCGTGCGGATCGACCAGTTGAAGCTGATCATCACCATGCGCCGGCATCTCGTGGCCGAGGGCGGCTTGAGCGGCACCGCCGCCACCGCGTTGCGCCGCATGCAATCCAACGCCAATCCCTGGGGCCTGCCGCCCGCCGAACGCGCCGCCTGGCGCGATAGCCTCACGACCACCCCTTCCTTATGAGCACCGCCCCCCAGCTCCCGGCCGCCCCGACCTGCGCCGAAAACCCCACTTTCGAGCTGCTCTACTGGATCGGCTGCGCCGCCTCGTATGACCGCCGGGCCCAGCGCGTGGCCCGCGCCGTGGTCAGGTTGCTCCAGCACGCCAAGGTCAACTTTGCCATCCTCGGCCGCGAAGAGAAGTGCACCGGCGATTCCGCCCGCCGCCTCGGCGATGAATTTTTATTTCAGGAACTCGCCACCGCCAACATCGCCACGCTCGCGAAATACAACGTGAAACGCATCGTCGCGCACTGCCCGCATTGCGTGAACGCCCTGCTCAAGGATTACGCGCAGTTCGGCGGCCAATACGAAGTCGTGCACCACACGCAGTTGCTCGCCTCGCTGATCAAGGAGGGCCGCCTGCCCGCCGTTGCCGGCGCGGCCGGGACGCCCGCCGGCGAAGTCACTTACCACGACCCCTGCTATCTCGCGCGCGTGAATGGCATTCACGAGGCACCGCGCGAAGTGCTGCAGACCGCGCTCGGCGGCCAGTCGCTCTGCGAAATGAAACGCAACCGCACCGGCACCTCCTGCTGCGGCGCCGGCGGCGGCCGCATGTGGATGGAGGAGGACCCGAAACAACGCGTCTCCACCGAGCGCGCCAAGGAGGCCCTCGGCACCGGCGCCCAGACCATCGCGGTCGGCTGCCCGTTCTGCCTGACGATGATAACCGACGGCGTCGCGGCCAACGGCAGCGAAGCGCGCGTCATGGATGTGGCCGAACTGCTCGTGGAAAAACTGGGCCTCTAAACAATATTTTACTCGTCCACGCTGAAACCCAACCCCGTCCCGCCATGTCCGACCAAAAAGATCTGCCCGCCCACCTGACCGGTGGCAACTTCCTGTTCTCCGAGACGAAACCCGCGCTCGTGTTCACCCCCGAGGATCTCGCCAGCGATGAGCGCGAAATGGCGGCCACCGCCGAGAAATTCATGGACAAGGAAGTCCTCCCGCACCTTGAGGCGCTGGAGCATCGCGAGGAAGGACTCTTGCTCAAAGTATTCCGCCAAGCCGCCGGGCTCGGTCTGCTCGGCCTCGAGGTGCCGGAGCAATACGCTGGCCTCGGCCTCGGCAAAGTCGCGGCCATCGGCGTCGCCGAGCAGCTCAGCCGTTTGGCGGGCTTCGGCATCAGCTGCGGGGCGCATAGCGGCATTGGCACCGGCCCGATCACGTATTTTGGCAACGAGGCGCAAAAGAAAAAATACCTGCCGCGCCTCGCCCCCGGCGAACTGATGGCCGCCTATTGCCTCAGTGAGGCCGGCTCCGGTTCCGATGCCCTCGGCATGAAGACCAGGGCCGTGCTCTCGTCCGATAAAACGCACTACCTGCTCAACGGGGCGAAAATGTGGATCACCAACGCCGCGTGGGCCGACGTCTTCGTCGTCTTCGCCAAGGTCGACGGCGAGCACGTCACCGCCTTCATTGTCGAGAAAACCTATCCCGGCGTCTCCACCGGCCGCGAGGAACTCAAGCTCGGGATCAAGACTTCCTCCACCCGCCGCCTCCTCCTCGAGGACACGCCGGTGCCGGTGGCGAACGTGCTCGGCGAGGTCGGCAAGGGCGCCTACATCGCGTTCAACATTCTCAACCTTGGCCGCTTTGCCCTCGGTGCCGGCACGATGGGCGCCGCGAAGGACATGCTGCGCACCGCGGTAAAATACGCCGGCGAGCGCCAGCAGTTCGGCCAGCCCATCGCGTCCTTTGGCCTGATCCAGCATAAGCTCGGCGAGATGGCGGCGCGCATTTACGCCCTCGAGAGCGCACTCTACCGCACCGCCAGCCAGATGGATCAGGTGAAAGCCACCGGCGAAATGGTCTACTCGATCAAGGCCGGCTACCCGCGTGCCATCGAGGAATTCGCCCTGGAGTGCTCGGCCGTCAAGGTGGCCGGCAGTGAGATCCTCACCTTCGTCGCCGATGAGGCCCTGCAGATTCACGGCGGTTATGGCTTTACCGAGGAATTCTCCCCGGCGCGCGGCACGCGGGACGCCCGCATCAACCGGATTTTCGAAGGCACCAACGAAATCAACCGCCTCTTCATCCCGACCAATCTCTTTCGCCGCGCCCAACGCGGCCGGCTCGGGCTCATGGCCGCCGCCGTGGCCGCGTTTGCCGATGCGCAGAAAGCGCCCGAGACCGAGACGGGCGGCGACGACCTGGCCACGGCCCTTCGGCTGGTCGGCCGCGCCAAGAAAGCCGCGCTCCTGCTCTTCGGCGGCGTCCACCAGAAATTCGGCGATCAGCTCGTCCACGAACAGGAAGTCCTCGCCGTGCTCAGCGACCTCGTCATTGATATCTTTCTCGGGGAGAGCGCCGTACTCCGCGCCCTCAAGCTCCGCGGCCAGAGCGCCAACGCCGGCACCCACGCCGACCTGGCGCTGATCTTCGTCAATGACAGCGTGGCCCGCATGGAGAACCGCGCCCGCGACGCCCTCGCGGCGATGGCCACCGGCGAAGAACTCAAGCTGCAGCTCGGCCTCGCCCGCAAGCTGCTCCGCTGGACGCCCCTCAACACCATCGCCCTGCGCCGCCGCACGGCCGCCCGCCTCGGCACCGTCGGCAGCTATCCCGCGCTCATCGCCGCGAAATAGCCCGGCCTTGCCTCGCAGGCAAACTCCCGGCACTTGCATACGGGTAGGGCGAACCGTCCCAGTGAGCCGCGATTGAGCTTGCCGCGTCCGCCGCGGCTCACCGGGACGGTTCGCCC
>JANMVS010000574.1:0-1818 GCA_031392885.1 Verrucomicrobiota bacterium | reverse complement strand
GCCTGAGCCCAGCTACTATTCGAAGGCAGGATTTCGGTGTAGCGGCGGGCGCCCCGGCCTGCCGGGTTCTGCTCTCTGGCTTGGCCGGCATCCAGGTCTGCCGCTACGCAAGCGCATCGCGTCAATGCATTCGCGGTGGGTCCGCGACCACGAAGCTTGTCCGTTCGACCAGCCCATCGACTGGCTCAGGGTGGTGAGCGAAGTCGAACCACTCAGGACTCCGAGCCTGTCGAGGAGCTTCGGCTTGGTCGGAGGTGGGGCGGACCGCCCCGCAGGTTCCGCGTGGAGGGCCCGTCTCCCGACGGGCCGCGGCTGGTCAGGAGACCAGCCCTCCCATCTTATAATGCCCCCGGGATCTTTACTTCATCGCTGCGGTAAGCCGGCTTTTCCCGGCCGGCGCCCACATTCCGCCAGCACCAGTGCCAGGGCTCGTAGGCGATGCCGTGGGGATTGCCCCGCGGGTAGGAGAGGTGAAAGCCGAAATGTCCGGCATGCTTTTTCAGCCAGCGAAATTCTGGCGTCAGGGCGAAACGCTCCTCCAGTTCCGGATCCGCGGTTGAGACCAAGTCCAGCGCCCGGCCGGTGTGATGCTCGCTCCAGCCGGGGGCGGCAATGAGCTGGAGGATTTTCCCGATGCGCGTACCCGCTGCCAGTTTTTCCCGGATAATTTTGGTCTGCCGCAGGACGCTGCGAAAGCCCGAGAGGGGACGCAGTATGACACCATCCTTGGCGGCTGCGGCCTGCATCCGCTGCCACGCCGCCGCCGCGCGTGGTGCGAGTTTCACGACGCGTCCCTCCTGATTGCGGCCGATCGCCACGAGTTTCCTCGCCTCGCGTTGCACCGGCAGGTGTCGCGCCACAGCATAATCGGCGGGAATGCCGAGCGAGCGGCTGATAGCGGCGATTCGTCCGGCGTAATCTGAACCCATCGGCCAAGCGTGCGGCAACCGCGCCCGGTCTGTCGAGCACGGGAGTAAAGTGATCAGGCCCGCTTCCCGCGCAACAAGGAGACAATGAAGAGCACGAAAAAAACGAGGAAGAGCACCTGGGCGATCGTCGCGGCCGTGCCGGCGATGCCGCCGAAGCCGAGGACACCGGCTACGAGAGCGATAAGCAGGAAGATGATGGCATAGTTGAGCATGGGAGGATCAAGTTAAGGCGCCTTTGGGCCCCGGAGCAGGCCCGACGTGCCCATGACGAGTGCGACCAAGCCTCCGATGAGCAGCCAGATGGTCTTGTCCGTCGGTGAACCGGTGAAAAAGCGGGAGAAGCTGGAGCCGATCGAATCGGAAGCGCTCACGCCATAGATGATAAGAATGATGCCGCTGAGGAGCAGCGCGAGTGAGACAGGTTTGTTCATGTCTTTATTGGCTGGCGGATTTGGATTGGGTTCAGCTCTTCACCGTCATGTAGTTGCTGACGGAATTCACGCCGCGGACGTCCTTGGCGAGTTTTGTGACGAGTGCCTTCTCGGCGTCAGAGGCGGCCTCGCCGGTGACGAGGACCACGCCATCGGAGGTGACGACCTTGGTCTTGAGCGCGCTGGTGGACTTGTGGGTGAGCAGGGCGTACTTGACCTGGCTGGTGATGGAAGCGTCGTCGATCTTCTCCGCGAGGGTGGGCTTGTCGGTCACGACGATGGCGTTCTTCACGGACTTCACGCCATCGATATCCTTGGCATAGGCGGTGGTCAGTTCCTTCTGGGCGATATTGTCGGCCGTGCCGGTCAGCAAGACGTTGCCGTCCTTGACCTCAACCTTGGTGCTGGTGGCGCTGACATTGCCCTTCACGAGCAGGCGGCTGCGGATCTTGAAGGCC
>JANMVS010000552.1:0-8932 GCA_031392885.1 Verrucomicrobiota bacterium | reverse complement strand
GTCGCCCCGCGGAAGGCGTCGAGGGAAATAAGGCGCGGGGACGGGCTGGCAGCGTCGCGCGTCATTTCACTTCGCTCCGGCGTAGTTCGCCAGCAGGACGGCGATTTCGTCGAGGTCCTCGCGCCCCTGGTGCTCGGCCGGGGGGAGGTGGCGGTTGAGCATCAGACTGAAGGCGAGGCGTTCGCCGGTGGCGGTGGTGACGTAGCCGGACAGAGTGCTGGCCCAGCGCAGGCTGCCGGTCTTGGCCCGGACGTTGCGTTCCGCCGCCGTGCCGCGCATGCGATCTTTCAGGGTGCCATCGACTCCGGCCGTCGGAAGGGAGGCGAGAAAAGCCGCGGCTTCGCGATGCCGGGCCATGACGACGAGGAGATTTATCGTGGCGGAAGCGGTCGTCAGGTTGCTCCGCGAGAGGCCGGAACCTTCATCGAAGAGGACCGAGCCTGCGGGCGTGGCGATGCGCGCAAGAAATTCCTCGAGGGCGGTCACGGCCAGTTCATCCGACTGCCGCCACGCGGGCGTCGCCGTCGTGCGCCGCGTTTCGCCGAGGTGGTCAAAGATGAGATCGGTCTCGAGGTTCTGCGAGGGAATCATGAAGCGGGCCACCAATTCGCGCAGCGGGGGTGACGCGATTTCTCCCAGTTCCACCGTGCCGGTGGCAGGGGCGTCGGGCCAGCGGAGACTGCGGGCCGAGCCATCAACGACGATGCCGGCCTTCCGCAATGCCTCCCGCAGGGCGGCGGCGAACCACGCGGCCGGGCGTGGCACCGGGGCTTCGGTCAGTTCCGCCTTTCCGCCGACGGGCAGCGTGCCGATCAGATGCACGATGTTCTCGCCCGGCAGGCGCTGCACGCGGATGACGCGCTCGCTGTCGGCGGGACCAGTCGTCGTCCGGTTGTCGAAGTCCAGCCCGCTCAACGGTTGCAGCACCTCGACCGCACAGGGTTGCCCGGCCACGGTCGCGGGGGTGATCCGCAGGTCGACGTAGTTGTCCGCGAGTGTCACGGCTGAGATTTCGGCGCCATAGTCGTAGTCCATATCATCCGCGGTCCAACTGGCACCCTGGGGCGGCCCGCGCAGGTAGGTGGCATCCGCCACGATGTCGCCGGTAATCCGTTTCACGCCCGCCCGGCGTAGCGCGAAGATGAAGGGCTCGAAGACGCTCCAGAAGTCCTTCTTTCCCTCGCGAGGATTCCAACTGGGGTCCCCGCGGCCGCTGACGATGAGGTCACCGGCCAGTACGCCGGAGTGATCCGGAGGCACCGTGGCGCGGAGCGGAGTCACAATCCGGTATTCTCCGCCCAGGGTATCGAGGGCCAGGGCGCCGGTGTAGAGCTTGCAATTGGACGCCGGGCTCATCCGCCGGTCGGCGGCGTGTTCGAACAGGGTGCGCCCGGTATCAAGGGAGAGGATTTTCACCCCCCACAGGGCGCCGTGGAACCGCGGCTGCGCGAAAAAGACCGTCAACTGGTTCTGCAATTCACCGACCGAGTTGATGCCCGCCGGACGAGCCGGCTCCACCGCCGGGGAAGGGAGTGCCAGCGCCAGGAGCAGGCTCGCGAGAATTGGGCCGTGAGTGATCCGCCGTAAAATCAGTTCCATGCTAGAATGCGCGCAGCGTGGCGGGCGCTGGGAGAGGGTGCAATGGCAGAGCGAAAAAAAACTCCCCGTTCGGTTTGTTTCTGAAGGCCGTACCCGGCGCCCCCCGGCCTTGCGATCGCTGGCTCCTGTTGGGAACTGATACCAGTTTCCATGATAGCCAGGGCGTGCCTTCAAACATCCGCAGCTGCGCCCGTTTTCCGGGTGGAGGAACGGTCTCCGCACCGGCCGCGGGCGGCGGCCGGTGCGTCAGCCCGGGCGGTACGGAGACCGCCCCTCCAAAAATTTCACACTGCAGCGGGTTTGAAGACTCGCCCTAGACTTTGCATTCGGGGGGGTGCGTCCCTGCGAGCCGGCCCGCAGAGCCGCGGGCCCTCCAAAAGATGACGGACGGTCGCCGGATCATCGTTTTTCCACCAGCCACACCGCCCCGCCCAACAGGCCGAGACTTAATAGCAGTCGGAACAGGTCGGCGGATTCGCCGAAGAACAGGAGCGAGCACCCCACGGCGAGCGGGATCTTGGCGTTGTTCATCACGGCCAGGGTGCCGGCGCTGACCCGCGTGGCGCCGACATTCCAAAAAAAGAAGCCGAGGCCCGAGGCGAGCACGCCGAGATAGAGCAGCGTCCAGAGCTGGGGAGTGGTGAGGGTGACACTGAACTCGCGGGTGAAAAGGGCCGCCAGCGCGGTGAGCAGTCCGCCGAGGTAGAGCCAGGCGAAGTGGTCACGGTCGCGGAGGGCCGGCAGCTTCGCCCGCAGGCGCTGGTAGCCGACCTGACCGAGGGCAAAGGCGAGATTGGAAAGCTGCACGAGCGCGCAGCCGGTCAGGGTGGGGCGAAGCTCCTGGCCCGAAAAGACGATCAGGGCCGTGCCCCCCACGGCCAGGCAGGCGGCGGCGAAGGCGCGGAGGCGGAACGTGCGATCCAGGGCGTCGGCCAGGAGGGTGACAAAGACCGGAGTGGTCAGGGTGAAGAGAGCCACTTCATGGGCCCGGAGGTGGCGGAAGCTTTCGTTGTAGGCCAGATACATCAGCCCGAACTGCACCGCGCCAAGGCCGACCAGCGCCGCCCCGGTGCGGAGGGTCAGGCCTTTCGGCCGCAGGAACGGCAGGAAGACGAGCAGCGCCAGGCCCAGCCGGGCGGCGGAGATGAACGCGCTGTCGAGTCCGGCCAGCCGGCCCTTGATCAGCCCAAAGGAAAAAGCCCAGAGCAGCGAAACGGCGAGGAGGTAGGGCACGTTATTGAATCACCACAGAATATACGGAAGACACAGAAAAAGCATTCATCCAGAAAACGCAGTTGAAACCACGGATTTCACGGATGAACACGGAATATCAATCAAGTACAAATTCATAGGCATTCACCCCCTGGCCCGGATATTCCGAGCAGCCGTGAGTGCGGAAAAGGATCTGGCACAGGGTGTGGTATCGGTTGCGAGCAGAGGGTGAAATATCCGGGCTAGGTGAATGGATCTGATCCGGATTTTCTCCCTGAATTACTTCTGTATCCGTGGCGATCCGTGGAATCCGTGGTTAAATTGGTCTGTGGTACTGCTGAATATTGGATCATCCGGAACGTCAGTGGTGAAAAAAAAGCGCCGCGTCACACCCGGAAGAGCGCGCCGAGTTTCTTGCCGAGCAGAATGGTCAGGCCGGCGATCGTGATGCCGAGGAAGGCCATGGCCCAGACGCCGAGGGCCGAGGCGATTAATTTGCCGTCGCCGAGCAACTGGAAGAGTTCGTAGATGGCTTTTGTGATCGGATAATAAAGCTGCTTCTGCGCGAGCACGAGCGAGTCGGAGACCTCGAGCATCGCGAAGGAAAACGCGAGCAGGCCGCCGGCGATGACGTTGGCCAGGATCAGCGGCAGGGTGATTTTGAACACGGCCTTGAGCGGCGGGCAGCCGAGATTTTGCGCGGCCTCCTCGAGCGTTTCACTGGTCTGCTGGAATCCGGCGGCGGCGGAACGCACCACATAGGGCAGCCGGCGGATGGAGTAGGCGATGATGAGCAGAATGGTCGGATCCCGGATCGGGTTGAGAAAGGAAAAGAATTTTCCCTCCTGGCTCATCGCCAGATAGCCGAAGGCCAGCACGAGACCCGGCACGGCGAGCGGCAGCATGGCCAAAAAATCGAGGAGCTGCCGGCCCGCGATCTTGGAGCGGACGATCACGTAGGCCAGCGCGACGCCAAGGAGCAGATCGATGACGGTGGAGATGCTCGCGTATTTGAGGCTGTTGGCGATGGCCGGCACCGTGAGGTTGTGTCCGAGGGCGACCGCGAAGTTATCCAGGGTGAAGCTCCGCGGCAGCACCGTGGCATACCAGTCGGGGGAGAAGGCGACGAGCACCACGCCGAGGTGGGGGAGGAGGGCGAGGAAGGTCACGGTGCCGAACAACGCCGTGCAGAGCCACGCCCGGCCCCGCGAGACCGCCCGGGGTCCCCCGGCCGACGTCGCCTTGGCCATCATGGCATACGAGTCGCGACCAAAGAGTCCCTTGCCCAGGGCGTAGAACAGCACGGAACTGAACAGCATGACGGCGACCAGCGCGTAGGGGAATGGGTTGCCGCCGAGATCCTTCAACCCGTAGAAGATCTGCACCGCGGTGACGCGCGAGTAGTCAAAGATCAGCGGCACGCCGAGGTCGGTGAACGACCAGATGAAAACGATGGTGCCGCCGGCGAAGAGGCCGGACTTGATCAACGGCAGCGTGATCTTGAAAAACCGGCGAAACCCCGTGCAGCCGAGATTCTCCGCCGCTTCCTCCAGGGCGGGATCCAGATTGGCGAGCGCCGCGACCGCGTTCAGGTAAATGATGGGGTAGAGGCTGAAGGCGTTGACCAGCGCAATTCCGAGAAACTGATTCGTGCCCAGCCAGTCGAAGGTCCAGCCCGGCGGGCGCAGACCGCAGTCAATGATCATCGAATTCAGCGCACCGTATTGCCCGAGAATCTGCTTGAGGCCGATCGCGCCGACAAAGGGGGGCAAGATCATCGGCACCAGAATCAAGGCACCGAACAAGCCCTTCGCGGGGAACAGAAACCGGTCGGTCACAAACGCGAGCGGCAGCGCGATCAGCAGGGCCAGGGTCGTGGTCGTAAGGGCCAGGAGGAAGGAGTTGGCCATCCCGCCGAGATAGATCGGGTCGGTGAGCAGGGAGCCGAGATAGGCCAGGGTCAGCCGGCCATCCGCATCGATGAAGCCGCCCTGCAAGATCTGCAGGATCGGCCACAGGAAAAAGACGCAGAAAAACAGGAGCGTGGCCACGAACACCAGACGCGCAAAGTTCCTCGACATGCCACAGCTGGATGCCCGCGCCGGCCGGCCGACACAAGCAGGATTAGTCATTGCCATGACCCAGTTACTTCGCCAACTGCCGCGCGAAGGCCGCGAGGGTCCGGGGACTCACGTGGTGTTCAATCCCTTCGGCATCGATCTCGGCGGTTTTCCGGGGAATCCCCAGGGAACAAAGAAAGTCGACCACCACCTGGTGGCGATGCTGACACTCCTCCGCCAGCTTGCGGCCGACCGGGGTCAGGAAGATCGCGCGGTAGGGCAGGGCCGAGACATAGCCCTCGCGCTGCAGGCGGGCCAGGGTGTGATTCACCGTCACATGGGTGACGCCGAGGCGCCGGGCCAGGTCCACGACCCGGGCCTCACCCTGCGCGGCGGCCAGGTCGGCGATCGCCTCCACGTAATCCTCCGCCGTCTCCCCGGCATGCTCGCGCCGCGTCTGGCGCAGGCTCTCGGCCTGGAGGGCGGAGGGGCGCACGGGCTTGGCGGACGGCCGGGGGGCTTTGGGGGGGGGCACCGGGCAAACCATGCAGGAAGCGCTTGACAAGTCCAGTGCCTAATGTAGCCAAGGCTACATTATGTATAAAGTACTACACGCGGCGGCCGTTCTGCTGCTGGCGGGGGCGGCCGGCGCCGCGGACAAGTCCGGCTACTCGCTCGTGCGGCCCGTGCCCGCAGGCCTGCTGCGGGAGTTGAACACCGACCGGCCGGACCAGACGGAAAGCCCCTACACGGTGGACGCCGGTCATTTCCAAATCGAGATGGACTTGGTGCACCACGGCCTGCACCACGACACGTCGGGCGGTGGCAGCGTGCGCACTAAGGACTGGAGCATCGCCCCCATCAATCTCAAGGTCGGACTCCTCAACCAGGTGGATCTGCAGCTCATGATCGATCCCTATGTGCAGTCGCGCGTCGAGGATCGCCTGGCCGGCACGACGGACCAGGCGTCCGGTTTCGGCGACCTCGCGACCCGGCTGAAAATCAACTGCTGGGGCAACGATGGCGGCAAGACCGCCTTCGCGCTGATGCCTTTCATCAAGTGGCCGCTGTCCGCCTCAGGCGTGCGCAATGGCGAGACCGAGGGCGGGATCAGCTTCATCCTCGGGTTCAAACTGCCTGCGGGCTGGAATTCGGCGGCGATGACCGAAGTGGATTTTGTCAGCGACGGGGCTGGGGGGCATGGCACCGAGTGGATCAACACCATCACCTTCGCGCACGATCTGACGGCCCGGCTTGGGGGCTACTTGGAATTCGCAGCCGTGACCGGGGACGTGCCGGGCTTCAAGTGGCGGGGACAGTTTGATGCCGGTCTGACTTACGCGCTCACCGCCAGCACCCAACTCGATCTCGGGTGCAATTTCGGCGTCACCAACTCCGCTCCCGATTACCAGCCCTTCGTGGGCCTCTCGCATCGCTTCTGAACCTGACACCACCATGGACCATCTCTTCCCATGTCTCCGAGCGCTCGGCCTCTGTGCCGGCTGGGGTGCCGCGGCGCTTCACGCCCAGATCACCGAGAGGCCGACCACCGTCGCGCCGGGGCGGTTCCTGCTCGAGATGGACACGCTGTCGCTGACCATCGACCGGGAGTCCGGCCAGAAGTACACGGCGGTCGGCGTCGCCTCGACCTTCCTCACGACCGGCCTGACAGCGAACTGGGACGTGCAGGTCGGGGCCGAGCTATTTCTCAGCCAGAAATTCGATTTGGGCGGTCTCAGTGGGCGCAATTCCGGCATCGGCGATGTCTATTTCCGCACCAAGTGGCGGTTCTTCGAGGACAAGGCCTCAGGCACGGCTGTCGCGCTGCTGCCCTATGTCAAGCTGCCGACCAGCACCGGGGGCGTAGGCAAGAAAGCACTCCAAGGCGGCCTCATTGTGCCGTGGCAGACCGTTCTGGCGGGCGGGGTGAGACTGTCGGCGATGGCCGAGCTGGATTTTCTGCGCAACGATAACGACAACGGCTATGATTCCTTCTGGTATACCTCGATGGCGCTGCACCGGCAGCTGACGAAGGCGATCGGCTTCTATGGTGAACTGGCCCTCGGCACATCGTCCGGCGGCGCGCCGTGGGCGGGAACCCTCGGCGGCGGTGTCACCTTCGCGGTGGCGGAAAACGTGTGGTGGGACTACGCCATCTATCGCGGAATATCCCGCGGGGCTGCCGATTGGAAACATGTGCTCCGCTTCAACTGGGGTTTCTGAGGTGACCGGCTGAATCATGAGCACTCCACCCGAAGCCCCGAGCGAACCCGGCTGGCGCCATGCCCGTGTGGCGCTGAGCCTGCCGGAGTCGCATCGCAGCGTGACCGTGCCGGCCGGAGCAGGTTTTTGGCGCAAGCTGCTCGCCTACTCCGGCCCCGGTTTCATGGTGGCGGTCGGCTACATGGACCCGGGCAACTGGGCGACGGACATCGCGGGGGGGGCGCAGTTCGGCTACACGCTGCTGTCGGTCATCCTGATTTCGAACCTGATGGCGATTTTGCTGCAGCACCTGTGCGTGAAGCTCGGGATCGCCACTGGCCGGGATCTGGCGCAGGCCTGCCGCGACCATTACCCGCGTCCGGTGGTGTGGTTTCTTTGGATACTATGCGAGCTGGCCATTGCGGCGTGCGACCTCGCCGAGGTGATCGGCTCGGCCATCGCCTTGCAATTGCTGTTCGGCATTCCGCTGGTCTGGGGCTGCCTTATCACGGCGGCCGATGTCATGATTGTGCTGCTGCTGCAAAACAAGGGCTTCCGCTACCTCGAGGCGGTCGTCATCACCCTGATCCTGACCATCGGCACTTGCTTTGCCGTGGAGCTGTATCTCGCCCGGCCGGATGTCGGGGGCATTTTAGCCGGTTTTGTCCCGGCTTCGGAAATTTTACGAAACCCGGCAATGCTCTACGTCGCCATCGGCATCCTCGGCGCTACTGTGATGCCGCACAACCTCTACCTGCATTCCTCAATCGTGCAGACGCGGAAATACGAGCAGACGGCCGGCGGCAAACGCGAGGCCATCAAATTCGCCACCATCGACTCGACCTTTGCCCTCATGTTTGCGCTTTTCATCAACGGCGCGATTCTTGTGCTCGCGGCGGCCGCGTTCCACGGCACGGGACATGCGAACGTGGCGGCGATCCAGGATGCCTATCACCTGCTCGACAATGTGCTGGGTGTCACCTTTGCCGGCATTCTCTTTGCGGTGGCGCTGCTGGCCTCCGGGCAGAACTCCACGCTCACCGGCACGCTCGCCGGCCAGATCGTGATGGAAGGGTTCCTCGACATCCGTCTGCGGCCGTGGCTGCGGCGCTTGATCACACGGGCCATCGCCATTGTGCCGGCCGTCATCGTCATTGGCATCTACGGGGAGAGCAAATCCACCGAGCTGCTCGTTGCCAGCCAGGTGTGTCTGAGCATGCAACTCGGGTTCGCCTGTTGGCCGCTGATGCGCTTCACCGGGGAAAAGGCCAAGATGGGTGAGTTCGTCAACCCGTGGTGGATTAAATTGCTCGGCTGGACGGTCACTTTGGTCATCATTGCACTCAACGTGAAACTGCTGCTCGACATAGCGGGGCTGACGGGAGGGAACTGACCATGTATAAGAAGATCCTGGTGGCGCTCGAGAATGGGCCGGCGGACGAACGTCTGCTGCCGCACATCGGCCAGCTGGCCCGGCAGGTCGGGGCGGAATTGCTGCTGCTGCATGTGGCCGATGGCTGGGCGGCGCGGAATTTTGATCAGCTTCAACTCGCCGAGTCAGCCGAGATGAAGGCGGACAGCGAATATCTCCAGGATAAGGCGGTGCAACTCCGGTTGACCGGCCTGCGGGTCGAGACCCTGCTGGCCCTCGGCAATCCGCCCACGGAAATAATGAAAGTCGCGGCGGAATCCGGCTGCGACCTGATCGCGCTGGCGTCGCACGGCCACAAGCTGATCGGCGATCTCCTCTACGGCAGCACCATCGACAAGGTGCGCCACAACACGACGATCCCGCTGCTCGTGATCAGTGTGGGGGGGAAGCATGCCTGATCGGGTAGCGGCGGGCGGCCTGCCCTCCG
>JANMVS010000451.1:0-17777 GCA_031392885.1 Verrucomicrobiota bacterium | reverse complement strand
GGGACAGGAGAGCCTGCGCGACGTGATCTTGTTTCCGTTGATGAGGCCCGATCGGCCATAGACATGCTAACTCGAACGCCGTCACCATGAAAAACGACCTGGCTGTCTTTGAAGATTACAACATTCGCCGCATCTACGACGAAACCACGGAAACCTGGTTCTTCTCCGTGGTGGACATCGTCCGCGCCTTAATCCAGCAACCGGATTACAAGGCGGCTCAGAACTACTGGAAAGTTTTGAAACACCGTTTGAACAAGGAAGGATCTCAGTTGGTTACAAATTGTAACCAACTGAAATTAGAAGCCGCCGACGGCAAAAGCTACCTCACCGATGTCGCCAATGCCGAGACCCTGCTGCGTCTGATCCAGAGCGTCCCCAGCCCAAAGGCCGAGCCGATCAAGCTCTGGCTGGCCAAGGTCGGCTACGAACGGATGCAGGAGATGGCCGACCCCGCCCTCTCCCTCGACCGCGCTCGCGCCAACTGGCAAAAGCACGGTCGCAGCGACAAGTGGATTCAGCAGCGCATGACCGGGCAGGAGACCCGCAACAAGCTCACCGACTATTGGGCCACGCACGAAATCAGGAAAGGGGACGAATATGCCATCCTCACCAACCTCATTCACCAAGAGTGGAGCGGCGTCAGCGTCAAGACCCACCAAAAAATCAAGGGTCTGAAAACCCAGAATCTCCGCGACCACATGAGCGAAGCTGAGCTCATCTTTACGGCCCTGGCTGAGCTTGCGACCCGGCAGATTGCCGAAACCACTGTCGCAACCGGAATGAGCGAAAACCAAGTCGCCGCGAAGGCCGGCGGCAAGATCGCCCGGCGGGCCCGGCGGGAACTTGAGGCGAAAACCCGGCAAAAGGTCGTGACCGGAGATAATTTTCTCCCGCCACCGGCCACCCCAAAAACCATCGGGCCGGCTAACTCATAACCTCTTTCTGCCGTTTCAATTTCCCCGTCCTTCCCACCCGCCCCCGCCGCCCCGTTTCTTCTTTTTGCCGTTTTCCGCACCCCCCCCCATGTCCACCACCTCCATCAATCGCATCCTCCTCGTCGAGGACAGCCCCCGCGACGCCGAGATGGCGCTCGACGCCCTCGCCCAGAACAACCTCGCCAACGAAGTCGTCCACGTGCGCGATGGCGCCGACGCCCTCGACTACCTCTACCGGCGCGGCGAGTTCGCCGGCCGCACCAACAGCCAGCCCGCCGTCATCCTGCTCGACCTGAAAATGCCGCGGGTGGACGGGCTCGAGGTGTTGCGCCAGATCAAGGGCGACCCGGCGTTGAAGACGATCCCCGTGGTGATCATGACTTCCTCGCGCGAGGAGTCCGACCTCGTGCAGAGCTACCGGCTCGGCGTCAACGCCTACGTGGTGAAGCCGGTGAAATTTCAGGAATTTGTCGCGGCGGTGCAACAGGTGGGCGCGTTTTGGGCCGTGCTCAACCAGCGGCCAGTGGACAGTGGGCAGCCCTGGCCCAAAAAGGCTTGAGCCAAACGTAAAGCACCTCGGGGCACGCCCCGGGGCATTTGAGCAAACCAACGCCCCATGTTCACCGTTTCTTCTCTTCTTTGTAGGAGCCTGCTTGCTGGCGATTCAGCCTATGGTCCGTCCGCGGGTGTTCCGAATCGCCTGCAAGCAGGCTCCTACATTCCAAACAAGCCGATCCTGCCAAGGCGGGATTCGGGGCATCGGACCCACCGCGAATGAACGCCCCCATCCGCATCTTGCATCTCGAGGACAACCCGCGCGACGCGGAAATAATCCGAGCCAAGCTCGAGGCCGCCGGGCTGGGCGTTGACGTGCGATGGGTGGACACGCGCGAAAAGTTCGAGGCGGCGGTGGCGGGCGGCGGCGCGTTCGATCTCATCCTGTGCGACTACAATCTGCCGGACTTCGACGGCAAGTCGGCACTGGCGCGGGCGCGGGAGCAGCAGCCCGCGGCGCCGGTGATCATGATTTCCGGCTCGCTGAACGAGGAGCAGGCCGTGCAGTGCCTGCACCGGGGCGCGACCGACTACCTGCTGAAACAGCAGCTCGAACGGCTCCCCTCCGCGGTGCGGCGCGCGCTCCAGGAGGCGAAGGCGCAGCGCCGGCGCCTCCAGACGGACGAGGCGTTGCGCGAAAGTGAAGCGCGCTTCCGGAACATGGCCGATTCCGCACCCGTGCTGATCTGGATGAGCGGCGTGGACAAATTCTGCACTTATTTCAACCAGCCCTGGCTGAACTTCACCGGCCGCACGCTCGAGCAGGAACTCGGCAACGGCTGGGCCGAAGGCATCCATCCCGACGACCTGGCCCGCTGCGTGGACGTCTACACAAAGGCCTTCGATGCCCGCCAGCCTTTCAAGATGGACTACCGCCAGCGCCACGGCGACGGAGTTTATCGATGGCTTTCTGGCCAAGGCATCCCGCGCAACGCCCCCCAGGGCGGTTTCCAGGGCTACATCGGCACGTGCATTGACATCACCGAGCGCAAGTGCGCGGAGCAACTGGTGCAATGGGAAAAGAGCGCCATGGAGCTGATTGTGAGCGCCGCCCCGCTGCCCGCGGTGCTGGATGGGTTGATGCTTGGCTTGGAAAAGCAGATGTCGGGCGCGCTCTGTTCCGTCCTCCTGCTGGACGCCGATGGCGCGCATCTGCGGCACGGCGCGGCGCCGAGCCTGCCGCCCGCCTACTGCCGCCTGATCGATGGCGTCGCCATCGGACCCGCGGCCGGCTCGTGCGGCACGGCGGCCTATACCAACCGGCAGGTCATCGTCACGGACATCGGCACCGACCCGCTCTGGGCTGATTACCGCGCGCTGGCGGCGGAGCACGGCCTGCGGGCCTGCTGGTCGACGCCGTTTCATTCTGGCGGGGAGAAAATCATCGGCACCTTCGCCGTTTATTATCGCGAGCCGCGCTCGCCCGCGCCGGCCGAGTTGGAATTGATCGAGCGGGCCAAGCGCATCGTGAGCATCGCCGTCGAGCGCCGACGGGCGGAGCAGCAAATCCACGAACAGGCGGAGATCCTCGAGTTTGCCAGCGAGGCCATCATCATCACCGGCCTCGACCATCGCGCGACTTTTTGGAACCGCGGCGCCGAGCGGCTCTACGGCCGAAGCGCCGCCGAGGCGCTCGGCCTCACCGCCAAGCAACTGTTCGACGAAACCGTTTTCGCCCGGATGGTCGCGGCGCGCAATGAAATCCGGCGGCACGGAGAATGGAAGGGCGAGATCACCCAGCACGACAAGGCGGGGCGCCCCGTGTTTGTCGAAGTCCGTGCCTACCTCGTGCGCAATGAGGCCGGCCAGCCCCGCGCCTTCCTGTATCTCGGCACGGACATCACGGAAAACAAGCAGCTCACGGAGCAGCTCCAACACGCGCAACGGCTGGAAAGCCTCGGGATGCTCGCCGCCGGCATCGCGCATGATTTCAACAACGCCCTCGCGCCGATCATCATGTGCGGCCCGCTGCTGCGGTCGCACGTGAGCGACCCCCGCTGCCACCACTACCTCGACCTGATAGAGAAAAGCGCCGAACGCAGCGTCGCGCTCGTGCGGCAACTGCTCTCCTTCGCCCGCGGCGCGAGCGGCGAGAGCCTGTTGCTCCAAATCCGTCATGTCCTGCGCGAAGTGCTCGAGCTCGCGGAAGCCACGTTTCCCAAGTCGATCCGCGTCGAGTCGCATCTGCCGGGCGACCTGCGGCCGGTGCAGGGCAACGCGACCCAGCTCCACCAGATTTTCCTGAACCTGTGCGTGAACGCGCGCGACGCCATGCCGTCGGGCGGTGAACTCACGCTCACCGCCGCCAATCGCACGCTCGATTCCGCGATCGCGGCGGAGATACCCGACGCGCGGCCGGGGGCATACGTCACGGTCGAGGTGCGCGACACCGGCACGGGCATCCCGCCCGAGGTGCTGGCGCAGATCTGGGAGCCGTTTTACACGACCAAGGGCGAAGGCAAGGGCACGGGGCTGGGCCTTTCCACGGTGCGCGGCATTCTGCAAACTTGCGGCGGTTTCGCGACGGTGCAGACGCACGCGGGTCGCGGCACCACGTTCACCGTCTATCTGCCGGCGGCGGCGGAGCACAGGGCGGACGGTGGCACAGCCCATCCGTACCTCATCCCCTCCGCGCAGGGCGAGGGCGAGCTGATCCTCGTGGTGGACGACGAGGAGCCGGTGCGCCTGATCGCTGCGGAAATTCTCCGCCGCCACGGCTACCAGGTGATCACGGCGGGCGACGGGGCCGAGGCGATCGCGGTCTTCGCGCCGCGCGCGGCGGACGTGCGGCTCCTCCTCTCCGATCTGCAGTTGCCGATGCTCGGCGGCGCGGCGCTGGCCACTGCACTGCGCCGGCTGCAGCCCGGCCTGCCCGTGGTCGCCATGAGCGGAGCGAACAGCCGGGGCAGCGCCCCGCACCAGGAGTTCATGGCGGCGTTTCTCGCCAAGCCGTTCAAGGTGGAAACGCTGCTCGCGATCGTGCGCCAAACGCTCGACGAGGCCCCGCCGCCTGCGGTCTCACCGTCCGGCTGACCGGTTACCTTTTGATTTCTTTGCGTTCTTTCGCGGCTAATGCTCCGAACCCAAAAACCATCATGATTTTTTGCCGCGAAAGAACGCAAGGAACACAAAGGGTGAGCCGGAGCAAGACCTACGCTTCCAGTCCGGCCCAGCCACCTGCGTCATCCCCGCCTTTAACCTGATCACTCCCATGGCCTCAATCCTCCTCATCGACGACGACGACACGCTCCGCACCCTGACCGCCGAGGTGCTGCGCCAGGCGGGCCACACGGTGCACGAAGCGCCCGACGGCAAGACCGGCCTGAGGCTCTACCACGCCGGGCCGTCCGACCTGATCATCACCGACATCGTGATGCCCGACATGGACGGCTTGGAATTGATCATGAGCCTGAAGCAGACCACGCCCAAGCCGCGGATCATCGCGATCTCCGGCAACTCCCAACTCAGCGGGCAGATTTATCTGCCACTCGCGCAGAGATTGGGCGTGCAGCGTGCGCTCCAGAAACCGGTCAAGGCCGCGGACTTGCTCCAAGCCGTGGCCGAGGTGCTCGCCGGGCCCGCGCCAGCTCCGTCCGGGCCGGGCGCCACCTGAAAACTCCGATGGCCTGCCTCCTCCTCATCGACGACGACGAACCACTCCGCACCGTGACCGCCGCGGTGCTGCGCTCGGCCGGCCACACCGTGCACGAGGCGCCCGACGGCAAGTCCGGACTCAAGCTGTGCCGCGCCGGAGCCTACGACCTGATCATCACCGACATGATGATGCCGGAGATGGACGGGGTGGAACTGATGGTTGGCCTGCAACACACCGCGCCGCGACCGCGCGTCATAGCGATCTCCGGCGGCTCCAGATTCAGCAACCCCGTCTACCTGCCGATGGCGAAGAAACTCGGCGCGCAGCGCGTGCTCCAGAAACCGTTCCGGCCGGAAGAATTATTGCAAGCCGTGGCCGAAGTGCTCGCCGAACCTGCGCCGCCCACCGTGCCCCGCCCGGGCAAATGATCAACGCAGCGGGGTCGTGCATCCCGTGGAGGTCATCACGCTTTCGCTCAGCTTCGACCACAAGGTCGTCAACGGCGCGTCGGCCGCCGCCTTCCTCCAGGAAGTGATACCAATCTCCGCAAGCTTCTGCACGCTACACCAAGGCCGCCAAGATCACGCAGGCTCGCCTCTGCTCGGGAATTTCTCTGCGGGCTTTGCGATCTTCGTGTAAAAGCATCGGGTGTTTGGTATGATCCTAAATTCCGCAGATCGATCTCGTCACAGAGATCACAGAGTCAGGAAGGAGTGCGGGGAGAAATACTTACGGGGTGGTGATCACCGAATATAAATTCACCTGCTGGGTGCTGGTGCTTTTGCGTAATTTTTGGAGGCATTTCTCTGTGCGCTCTGTGCTTTACTCGGTGTACTCTGTGTCCAACTGCGTTTTCTAGGATGATACCAACGTCCCTGATGATTTGGACTCAAGGGACGCGGGTATTACACCTGCAGCACGCCCGTGTGGAAGCTGGCCTTGGGTGTGGGGCGGCGGGTGAGCTCGAAGGCCCGGAGCAGCGTTGTGCGGGTGTCGTGGGGCTGGATGATCGCGTCCACCCAGCCGCGGGCGGCGCCGTAGCGGATGTCGGCCTGCTCGAGGTAGCCGGCCTTCACCTGGGCGCGGAGGGCGTCCAGTACGGCGGGGGTTTTGTCCTTGGCGCTGCGGCTGAGAATATTGAAGACGACGTCGCTGGCCTGGGCGGCGCCCATGACGGCGTATTTGGTGTGCGGCCACGCGAAGATGAAGCGCGGGTCGAAGGCCTTGCCGCACATCGCGTAGTTGCCGGCCCCGAACGAGCCGCCGGTGATGAGCGTGATCTTCGGCACGGTGGAGTTGCTGAGCGCGTTCACCATCTTGGCGCCGGAGCGGATGATGCCGCTCTGCTCGGCATCCTTGCCGACCATGAAGCCCGAGACGTCCTGCAGAAAAAGCAGCGGCACGCGCGTCTGGTTGCAATCCATGATGAACCGCGCGCCCTTGTCGGCGCTGTCGGCGTAGATGACGCCCTGCATCTGCAGGCCGGCGGACTTCGACTGCACGCGCATGCGCTGGTTAGCGACGAGGCCGACCGGCCGGCCGCCGAGGCGCGCGAACGCGCAGACGATTGATTTGCCGTAGTCGGCCTTGTATTCGTCGATGGTCCCGGCATCGACGAGGCACTTGATCAGGTCGCGGACGTCGTATTCCTTCCGGCCGTCGACACTCACCAACTCATAAATCTTCGAAGTCGGAAATTCCGTAGCTGTAGGAGGGGCTTTATGCCCCGATTCGTCCGCCGGAACATCCAATCCATCGGGGCGTAAACCCCCTCCTACAGTTGATTCGTTCGGCAGCAGCCCAATCAGCGACTTTAGCCGCTTGATTGCCGCCGGGTCATCCTTCTCCTTGAAATCCACCGTGCCGGAAATCTCCGCGTGCATCGCCGCGCCGCCGAGCGTTTCGGTGTCGGTGTCCTGGCCGATGGCCGCCTTCACCAACTGCGGACCGGCGAGGTAGAGGCCGCTGCCCTCGGTCATGAGGATCTTGTCGCAGAGCACGGGCAGGTAGGCGCCGCCCGCGACGCAGTTGCCCATAATGGCGGCGTATTGGGGGATGCCGGCGGCGGAGATGACGGCGTTGTTGCGAAAAATGCGGCCGAAGTCGTCCTCATCCGGGAAGATCTCATCCTGCATCGGCAAAAATACGCCGGCGGAGTCCACGAGGTAGACGAGCGGCAGGTTGCACTCGAAGGCGATGCGCTGGGCGCGGAGGACCTTCTTGCAGGTCATCGGGACGAACGCGCCGGCCTTCACGGTCGCGTCGTTGGCGACGATCATGCACGGGTGGCCGGCGATGTCGGCGATGCCGGTGACGACGCCCGCCGCCGGGAACTTGCCCCAGTCGGCATACATGCCGTGCGCGGCCCAAAGTCCGGTCTCCAGGAAAGCGTCGGGCTGGTCGATCAGTGCGGCAATGCGCTCGCGGGCGAAGAGCCGGCCGAGCTTGTGCTGCCGGGCGAGTCCGTCAGGCCCGCCGCCTTCACGCAGGATGGCTTCTTGGGCAGCGATTTCCTGACAACGTTCGAGAAGGGGATTTGAGCTCATGGGGACAATATCACACCATCGGCCGGAATTTCCCGACGACATTCGCAAGGCACGCTGGGATCTGGCCGGGGGCCCGGCCTGCGCACAAGGCTTCTGACTTCGCCCTTCGGGCTTCGACGGACAAGGCGGTCCGGCCAGGCAGACTAATAGTGTCAGTATGCACGAGTTGGGCGAAAATGCAGTCGCTGGCGCGGGTTTGAGGGGTGGGGCTCAGGAGTGGGTGCGGCGGAAGAATTCCCGGGGATTCACGATGTCCACCCCGACCTTTGCCGTGATGTCGAGCAGGTCCCGGTCCACGGTGACCAGCATGTCCGCCTTGGCGGCCAGGGCGGTGCCCAGGATAGCGGCGTCGGCCGGGTCACGGCAGATGGTTGGATCAACGGGCAGGGGTTCCACGACGAGTGCCACCGCGTGATAGGCTGCGACGAAGGAGCGGGCGAGTTCGGGTGCATAGCGGAGTTTTTTGGTGAGCGTGCGCTCGAATTCCTCCAGGATGTAGTCAGAGAGGACGAGTCGGTGTTCGCGCAGGGTGAACTTGACGACATCGGCGCAGGTGCCGGCCGTGGTGATCTGGGCGGCGACCAACACGGACGTGTCGAGCGCGATAATCACTTGGTCCTGATGCCGAGGTGCCGGAAAACGTCCTCATCCGTGTAGAGGCCCAACTTGCGGGCGTGCGGCAGAGCGCGGGCGCGGGACTGCTCGAAGCGCCAGACGCGGATCTGGCGCTCGATGGCGTCGCGGGCGAGGTCGCTCTTGGTGAGCTTGGCCTGCTTGCTGGCGGCGGCGAGGTCGCGACTAAGCTTGGCGGGGAGACGGAGCGTGAGCGTGGGCATGTATTACAGGGTATTACGAGGAGCCGGCCTGTCAATGGGGCTTCTCCCTCCGACGGCCCGTCGGGAGCCGGGCCCGCCCGGACTGGATTTTTTACTTCGTTCAGAATAACCGGCCGCACTCACACCATCGGCCGGAATTTTCCTACGACTCCCATGAGACATGCCGTGATCTGGCCGAGCGAGCAGACTTCGACGGTGGAGACGAGTTCGGCGAAGACGTTGCCGCCACCGCGGGCGGTGTTCTCCAGTTTCTGCAGGGCGGCGGGTGATTTCCTGGCGTGCTTCCGCTTGAAGGCGCGGAGGCGCTCGACCTGCCGGCGCTGCTTCTTCGGCGAGGTGCGGGCGAGGGGGACGCTGGGCATCGGCTCGTCGTTCACGTATTTGTTGAGGCCGATGATCGGGCGGGCGCCGGCGTAGATCTGTTTTTCGTAGGCGTGGCCGGCTTCCTGGATCTTGCTGCGCTGGTAGCGCTGCTCCTGCGCGGCGAGGACGCCGCCGAGGGTGTCCATCTCGCGGAAGACCTCGAGGATGGCTTTCTCGACCTGCCGTTCAAGGATGAGCAGGCCGGGGGCGCCGCCGAACATGTTCATCATGTGCTTAAACACGCCCGACTCCTCCATGATGATCGATTGACCATGCGAGGCGAGGGTGGCGTATTTCTCAGTGGGCGTGGTGAAGGGCTCGTCGGCGGAGTTCGAGTGACAGGAATTGGTGTAATTCATGTACGACAGCATCAGCTCGACCGCCGTGCGCGTCAGGTTGTTCTGGAACTCGGCGGCGATGAGGGAGCGGCCGGAGGTCTGGGTGTGGAGCTTCAGGATCTGTGCCTTGGAGTTGGCGCCGAAGACCTCCTTCATGCCGATGGCCCAGATGCGGCGGCAGACGCGGCCGAGGACGAGGTATTCCACGTCTAGGCCGCAATCGAGGAAGAAGGACAGGCGCGGGCCGAACGCGTTGACGTCGGCGCCGCGCGCCTTGAGCAGCCCGGCATAGGTGAAGCCGTTGGAGAGGGTGAAGGCGGCCTGCTGCACCGGTGTGGCCCCGGCCTCGGCGATGTGATAGCCGGAGATGGAAACCGGATACCACTTGGGCATGTTCGGCACACACCACTCGATCATGTCGCAAAGGAAACGCAGCGAGGCGTCGATCGGGAAGATGACCTCGTTCTGCGCCTGCACTTCCTTGAGCATGTCGGCCTGGATGGTGCCGCGCAGGTTGGCCACGCACTCCGGACCGAAGCGCCGTTTGTTGGAAGCGATAAACATCGCGAGGATGACCGGGGCGGGCGCATTCATCGTCATGGAGACGGAGGCGTCCTTGCGGGTGAGGTCGAAGCCGGCGAAGAGCCGCGTCATGTCCTCAACGGTGTCGATGGCGACGCCGCCCTCGCCGACCTTGCCGAGCACGCCCTCATGGTCGGAATCGAGGCCGTAGAGGGTGGGACCGTCGAACGCGGTGGAAAGGCGCAGGCTCTTCTGGTGCGTGCCCAGGTAGTGGAAGCGAGCGTTGGTGTCCTCGGCGAGTCCGAGGCCGGCGAACAGCCGCATCGGCTCCTCGCCGGTGTTCACTGCGCGGTTGAGATACATCTCGCGGTAGGCGGCGTTGGCGTAGGGAAACTCGCCGGGCAGGCCCTGGCCGAGCAGATACTCGGCGATGACGCCGGGATCGTCAGTCTGCGGCAGCGCGAGCCGGGGCAGCGGCGTGCCGGTGGGCGAAACGGTCCAGTCCACGGTCTCGCGAATTTTGGACCAGCGTTCGCGCAGGGCGGCGGCAAAGATCGGGTCGGTGCGGGCGCGCGCCACTTCGGCGGCGACGTGCGCGTTGTAGGCGTCGACGGAGTCGGCGATTTTTCCAAGCTGGCTCATGCAGGAGAGAAGTTGGACCCCACGAAAGACGCGAAAAGGGATTGGGCGGGTAGGGCGCGTCGTCCCCGACGAGCCGGGAGGCGCGGGCGGCTCATCCGGAGGATTCGCCCTGCCGGTGTGATGTGACCGTTCATCGTGCCTCCAGGTGGCAGGGTTTCCCGCCGCCGGTGGAAAGGGGCAGGCCACCGAGTTTTGCCAACGCCTCGTAGAGCGCATCGACGCCCGGATCGAAATGCTTGGCGGCGATCGTGGGATGGAGGGCTTGCCCCTTCCCGTTCTGGTCGAGCCGGGCCTGGATCTCGGCCTTGGCGGTATGCGCCATCGGGTGGTCGCATTTGTTCAGCGCGACCAGGTCGGCGCCGTTGAGCAGCACGATTTTTTGCAGCTGGAGGAGGCCGCCGTAGTAGGGGGCGAGGACGAAGAGGGTCGCATCGACGAGCCGCGGGCCCCGGCCAAAGAGGCGGAAAGGGTCGCTCTCCTGGCCGACGCCGACGGATTCCACCAGAATCAGGTCGAATTGGCCGGATTGCTTCAGGAGGTCGATGGCGGCCGGAGCGGCAGCGGAGAGGCCGGTGAGGCTGCCGCGGGTGGCGAGCGAACGGAAGAACACGCGGTCATCTTGCGAGTAAATGGCGGACACGCGGTCGCCGAGAATAGCGCCGGCGGAGCCGGGGTGCGACGGGTCGTTGGCGAGGATGGCGATGCGACTGGTGGGATGGCGGCGGAGGAAGCGCGAGGTCAGCTCGTCGATGAGGGTGGATTTGCCCGCGCCGCCGGGGCCGGCGACGCCGAGGACAAAGGCGGTCTTGGAGTGGGGCGGGGCGGCCCGCCGCGCCGTGGCTTGCGGCGGACCGGTCCGGTCCGCCCTACCTTGAGACGCCGATGACTCCGCCAGCGTGATCGCGCGCGCCAGCGCGCGGTCGCCCTTGAATTTCGTGTTGGGCTTCGCGCGGCGGGCATATTCCCGCTTGATGAGCGCCATGATGTCATCGAGCGGAGTGCCGGCGAAGAAGATGCGGTCGGTGCCCTGGCGTTTCATCACGCGTTCGTCGGCCGGCGTGATCGTGCCGCCGCCGCCGCCGAAGACGGGGATATCGCCACTGCCCTTTTTCTTCAGCTGGTCGATGACCTCCTTGAAGAAAACGAGGTGGCCGCCGTTGTAGGACGAGAGGCCCAGGACATTGACATCCTCCTGAATGGCGGCGCGGACGATGGCCGAGGCGGACTGGTGGTAGCCGAGGTAGATGACCTCGCTGCCCTGGCGGGCGAGCTCGATGTTGATGGTGGTGATGGCACTGTCGTGACCGTCACAGATCGGCACAGCCGTGAGAATGCGGAGCGGAGCGGTGGGGCGGCGGGGGTGGACGACAGCCATGACCTGGATCAGATAGAGATGAATGCGCCGGGTGCAATGGTGGAGCGGCCAATCCCGCGGGCCCGTCGTTGGTTTCCGCCTTTTGGCGTAGGGTGCCGCCAAGGAAGAAGTGGGCCAAGCTGAGGCTTGTCCATTCGTGGGTCAGGTGCTAGCAATCCCGGCGTTTCCCGTCACGTGAACCCCTCTCACCCATGGCCAAGCATCCCGTTACGCGTCGTCGTTTTATCACCAATTTATCCGCGCTGTCCGCTTTGGCCATGACGCCGAGCCTGAGCCGTGCCCTGGACCGGCCGGTCACGGCTAAGCAGCTGGGCGTGGCGCTGGTCGGCCTGGGCAATTACAGCCGCGGGCAGCTCGGGCCGGCGTTGCGGGAGACGCAATACTGCCGGCTCACCGGCGTCGTGACGGGCGATCCCGCCAAGGGGGCGAAGTGGGCTCGCGAATACGGGTTTCCGGGGACGAGTGTGTACAGCTACGACACGATGGCGCGACTGGCGGACAATCCCGCCATCGACATCGTGTATGTCGTTACGCCGAACGGCCTGCACGCGGAGCACTGCATCGCGGCGGCGAAAGCGGGCAAACACATCATCTGCGAGAAACCGATGGCGAACACGGTGGCCGAGTGCGACGCGATCATCGCGGCCGGCCGCGCCGCGGGGGTGCGACTGTCGATCGGTTACCGGTTGTTTTTCGATCCCTATCACCAGGAGTTGATGCGGCTGGCGCGGGACCAGGATTTCGGGCCCTTGCTGAAAATGCGGGGGGATTTTGGTTTTGTGATGAATGGCCGCCAGTGGCGCGCGGAGAAAAAGCTGAGCGGGGGCGGCCCCATCATGGATCTCGGGGTTTACCTGATTCAAGCCGGCTGCATGGTGGCGGGCGGCAGCGCGCCGACCGCGGTGACCGGCCGGTTCGAGCCCAAGACGCGGCCGGACTTTTTTGTCGACGTCGAGGAAAGGATCTCGTGGACCATGGAATTCCCCGGCGGCGCGACCTGCCAGGCCGTGACGAGCTACGCCCACAACCGGAATCAATTCCGGGCCGAGGGCGCGCGCGGTTGGATCGAATTCAAGAAAAATGCATTCATGTATCATGGGCTGGAGGTGGAAACGAGTCGCGGACCGCTCGGGTACCCCAAGACCAACCAGCAGGCGCTGCAGATGGACGGCTTTGCGCAATGCGTGCTGACTGGCCGGCCGACCCCGGTGCCGGGCGAGATGGGCCGGCGCGACCTCACGATTATCGAGGCGATCTATGCCTCGGCCGCAGCGGAGGGGAAGAGAGTTGAAGTGAAGGCCTGATACCAACGGCTCTTGTAATCTGGACCAGGGGCAGGGCGAGTCGTCTTGACGAGCCGCGGCCACCATCCGGCCCGTCGGGGATAGTTCGCCCTGCCCGCGGCCATTACCCTGTGCCTGGCTTATGTGGGTAGGGACGGACCGCTGGGCCGTCCGGCGAATATCCAAACGGCGCGCCCAGCGGTCACGCCCTGCCCATGAATCCAATGACAACCTGCGTGTCTCAACCCACCGCGATCGGCAGGGCGACGTGGACCGTGGTCCCTTTGGCGGGCTCACTGTCAAAGCGCAGCTCGCCGCCAAATCGGTGGATAATCCGGCGGGCCAGCGCCAGGCCGAGCCCCAGCCCCTGCTGCTCGAATTTTTTACGGTCGTGCTGCTGGAAGAGCCCGAGCTGCTGCAGCTGCTTGGGCGTCATGCCGCGACCTTCGTCGCGAATGGTGAGGCGCAGCCAGCCGCCATCGGGGAGGAGTTTGACCTTCACCGGTGAATCCTTGCGGGAAAAACTCAGGGCGTTGTCCACCAGTTCCTCAATCAGGGCGGTTAACTCCGTCAAGTTGGTCTGCAGTCGCCCGCCCACCAGTTCGGTGCTGACATCGGCGCCGCGTTGATGGCGATCCGTGGCCGACTTGATGCCGGCCGCGGCGGCCTGGATCACAAATTCGGCCTCCCGCACGCGGGCGGGCACGGCGCGCGAGGGTGAATCGAGTTCGATGATGTGGAGGTAGTTTTTCAACGTCCGGTGCAGCCGGCGCGCCGACGTGAGGATATCGTGGAGAATTTCTCGGATCTCCTCCTTGGACAAATCATCGAGTTCCTCCTCGAGCATTTCGGTGAGGCCGAAGACGCCGGCGAGGGGGGTGAAGAATTCGTGCGGGAGGGTCGAGTGCAGGCTGCCCAGCAACTGCTCGATAATGCGCGACTCCAGATGCCGGCTGAGCTCGGCGCGCTTCAGGCGGGCCGCGACGCAGCGGGTGAGGTCGCCCAGCGAAAAAGGCTTGAGCAGAAAATCATCCGCGCCGAGCTCCATGCCGGCGCGGGGGTTGGCGTAGGCCGGATCGCCGGTCATCAGCACGAACTGCCGGTCCGCCAGTTCCGGATCGAGGCGGAGTTGTTTCAGGAAATGTTTGCCGTCCTGACCGGGCATGTCGACGTCGCAGACAATGACATCGGGCAGATGGGTGCGGGCGAGCTCGGCGCCGAGCTTGGCGTTCGGGGCCTGCAGGGTGCGATAGCCGTACGTCTCAAGGCACTCGACCAGGACCGGCCGCAGCAGCCTATCGTCATCGATCAGCAGGACGGTTTTGAGACCGGCGGCGGGAACTAAACTTGGCGGGGTTTCAGACATTGCAGACGGCAGCTTGGGTAAAGTTTGGCCGCTGGCAATGCTTCCGGCAGGGAATTGACCGCTTTATCAGCGGGTCGCCGTGGGCGCTTAAAACTCCGCGGTGCCGGGCGTGCGCGCAAAGGGGATGACGTCGCGGATGTTGGCGACCCCGGTCACAAACATCAGCATGCGCTCGAAGCCGAGGCCAAAGCCGGCGTGCGGCACCGTGCCGTAGCGGCGCAGGTCGAGGTACCACCAGTAATTCTTCTCGTCGAGGTGATGCAGCATCATGCCGGCGCGGAGTTGCTCCAGGCGTTCTTCGCGCTGGCTGCCGCCGATGATTTCGCCGATGCCGGGCACCAGCAGGTCCATCGCGGCGACCGTCTCGCGGCCGGCCGCGCAGCCATCATTCTGGCGCATGTAGAACGCCTTGATCGTCCGCGGATAGTTGTAGACGGTCACCGGACACTTGAAATGCTCCTCGCTGAGGTAGCGTTCGTGCTCCGACTGGAGGTTGTCGCCCCAGGCCACCGGATGCTCCCAGGTCTTGCCACTCTGATTGAGGATCTCGACGGCCTCCGTGTAGCTGCAGCGCTGGAACGGGCGCTCGAGGACGAAGTCGAGGCGGGCGAGCAGTTCCTTGTCCACGAACTTGGAGAAAAACTCGAGGTCGCCGGCGCACTGCTGCTTGGCGTCGCGGAGCAGATATTTCACGAACTCCTCGGCGAGGTCCATGTTGCCGGTCAGATTGCAGAACGCGACTTCGGGCTCGATCATCCAGAACTCGGAGGCATGGCGCGAGGTGTGGGAGTTCTCGGCGCGGAAGGTGGGGCCGAAGGTGTAGACGTTGGACAGGGCGGTGGCGAAGATCTCCGCCTCCAGCTGGCCGCTGACGGTGAGGAAGGTCTTCTTGGCAAAGAAGTCCTTGCTGTTATCGATTTCGCCCTGCTCGGTTTTGGGCGGATTGGCCAGATCGTGGGTCGTGACGCGGAACATGTCGCCCGCGCCCTCGGCGTCGCTGGCGGTGATGATGGGGGTGTGGACGTAGAAAAATCCCTTCGCCTGAAAAAACTGGTGCACGGCGTAGGCGAGGCGGCTGCGCACGCGGAAGACGGCCCCGAACAGATTCGAGCGCGGGCGCAGATGGGCGATCTCGCGGAGAAATTCCAGGGTGTGCCCTTTTTTCTGGAGCGGGTAGGAGGCGTCGGCTTCGCCGAGCACGGTGAATCTCTCTGCGACGACCTCCCATTTCTGGCCGCCGCCCTTGGACTCGACGAGCTTGCCCTGCACCTCGACCGAGGCGCCGGTGTTGGCCTTGGCGATGTGGGCGTAGTCGGGCAGCGCGGCGTCGACGATGATCTGGAGTCCCTTCAGGCAGGAGCCGTCGTTGAGCTCGATGAAGGAGAAGGCCTTGGCGTCGCGGCGGGTGCGGACCCAGCCCTGGAGGAAAATGGTGTCGCGGGGGGCGGTGGCGTGAAGGGCGTCGGAGACGAGAGTGCGTTGCATGGGATAATATTTCCCTTCAGCGAAGCGGACCCGGGGGCGGGAGGCAAATCCAAGATTTAGCCGCCCAAATCCAAGATTTATCAACCGCTTGTTTCTCGTTTGTGTGCCGCACCCGTTTATTCTTGGCTTTGATTTTCCGCGCATCCTGCGCGCGCCTATCATGAATCCGTCCATCAATGTCACCGTCTGGAGCGAATACCGCCACGAGAAGACTAATCCCAAGGTCGCCGCAATCTATCCTCACGGCATGCACGAGGCCATCGCCGGCTTCCTGCGCCTGGCGCCTGATCTGAGTGTGCGGACCGCCACGCTTGATGAACCGGAGCACGGGTTGACTGAGGCGGTTCTGGCCGAGACGGAGGTCCTGATCTGGTGGGGGCACAAGGCGCACCCGGAGGTGCAGGATGCGATCGTCGCCCGCGTGCAACAGCGCGTGCTGGAGGGCATGGGACTGATCGTGCTGCACTCGGCGCACTATTCGAAAATTTTCAAGGCGCTCATGGGCACGACGTGCTCGTTGAAATGGCGCGAGGCGAATGACAAGGAGCGTCTCTGGAATGTCTGCCCGTCGCATCCCATCACCCAGGGACTCGGGGAATATTTCGAAATCCCCGCCGAGGAAATGTATGGCGAACCGTTCGGGATTCCCACACCCGACGAGCTGCTTTTCATTTCCTGGTTCAGCGGCGGCGAAGTCTTCCGCAGCGGGGCGACGTGGCAGCGCGGGCAGGGCAAGGTGTTTTATTTCCGGCCAGGCCATGAGACGTACCCGACCTATCATCACCCGCAGGTGCAGCAGGTCATCACCAACGGTGTGCGGTGGGCCCGGGCCACGGTGCGGTTGCCGGATAGTTGTCCCAGCACGAAGCCGCTCGAGCAGCTGCCGGCGATTTAGCTGCAAAATCTCACAGGCCCGGAGGCCGGTGGCTACCTGGCACACGATCCGAGAATATTTTTTCTAATATGAGCAAACCCCATTCAAAATCCGCCCGGGTGCGTGTGGCCATCATTGGCACCGGCCTCATGGCGCGCATGCACGCTGAGTCGTACCGGAAAATCCGCAGCTGCACGCTCGTCGCAGCGGTGGATGTTGACTTGCAGCGGGCGCAGGCCTTTGCGGTTACGCACGGCATCCCGGCGGCGTATGGCAGCGTGGCGGACCTGCTCGCGAAAGCGGACTGTGATGCGGTGTCGATTGTCGCTCCGGATGCCCTGCACGCGCCGCTGGCGTTGCAGTGCCTGCGGGCCCGCAAGCATGTGCTGTGCGAAAAGCCGCTGGCGCTCAATTATGCCGAGGCCCGCCGGATGCAGGCGGCGGCGAAGAAGGCCGGGGTGGTGCACCTCGTGAATTTTTCCTACCGCAACTGGTCGTGCGTGCATGCGGTCGCGGAAGTGATCCGCCAGGGCAAGCTGGGCGACCTCCGGCATGTCGAGGCCAGCTACCTGCAGTCCTGGCTGTTGCAGCCGCTCTGGGGCGACTGGCGGACGACGCCCGCCTTTCTCTGGCGCCTGTCCCAGCGCCATGGCAGCAAGGGCGTGCTCGGCGACATCGGCGTGCACATCGTGGATTTTGCGACGTATCCCGCCGGTCCGATCAAGCAAGTATTCGCCCAATTGAAGGTGTTTCCCAAAGCCAAGGGCGATCGCATGGGACCCTATCATTTCGATGCCAACGACTCGGCGGTGCTCAACGTGGAGTTTGCCAACGGCGCGCTCGGCACCATCCACACGACACGCTGGGCCGGCGGTCACGTCAATCATCTGGGCCTGAAAATCTCCGGCACGCTTGGCTCGGTGGACATCGATTCCGAGCGCTCGACCACCGCCTATCGGATCTGCGCCGGCCAAGACCTGGCCAAGTCGCGGTGGCGCGAGGTGAAAGTGAAGCCAGTACCGGACATGTACCGGCGGTTCATCACGGCCATCCGGACCGGTC
>JANMVS010000447.1:0-1796 GCA_031392885.1 Verrucomicrobiota bacterium | reverse complement strand
AACCGGTCCGTCACCCGCGGGTTGGCGTCGGCCTCGTTCTTCGCGAGCCATTCGCGCATCGCCTGCCGGGAGCCGTCCGGCCCGGCGGTGGGTAGCTTGGCGTCGGAGTCGTTCCCCTTGGTTTTCTCCTGGTCGCCTGCCTTCAAATTCCAATTCGCGGTATCATTGGGTTTTCGGCCGGGCTTTTCGTTGCTCCAGGCCGGGGCGGTTTCCTTGCTGGCCTGTTCCAGGGCGGCGCGAACCTGCGCATAGGAGAGCGAGCTGGTGAATAATATTTTCGTGCCGTCGGGGGACCAGCGCGGATTGGTGGCGCCGGTCTCGAGTTTGGTCAGGGGCAGGGCCTCGCCGCCCGCGCGCGCGAGGAGATAGATCTGCGATTTCTCCTTTTCCAAGCTGCGCACGAAGGCGATGCGATCGCCCGCTGGCGACCAGACCGGGCTGGAATTGCCGGCGGCGCCGAAGCTCAACTGGCGGGCCGCGGTCCGGCCGTCGACGGCGGCGAGCCAGAGCTGCGTGCGGTAGACCCAGTCGTCCTTCGCGTCCGGCTTGGGTTCGATGGAACGGACAACGTAGACCACCCATTTGCCGTCGGGGGAGAGGGCGGGCGCCTCCAGCTGCTTAATGGCAAACAGGTCGGAGGCCGTGATGAGCGAGGGGACGGTGGTCTCGGCGCTGCGACCCGGGCTGGCGTAAACCAGACCCAACACAACCAAGAGCAGGGGAAGGCGTGGCATAAGCTTGGCATCGTGTGAAATCTCCTCTTTGTGTCCAACCAATCCATTGCCGTCCGGGAGTCTTCCTTCGCGTAGCCACAGGCGTCCCTGCCGGTGGTGCCGCCACCCGGCCGGCCGGGACGCCCGCCGCCACTTTCTCCCTCTCTCAACTCTCCATGCCGCAGAACCGTTTCTACAACGCCTTTGACCTGCAGGAGTGGGGCAGTAGCCGGAAGGCCGACTACCGCAGCCCGTTCCAGATCGACCGCGACCGCATCATCCATGCGCACGCCTTCCGCAAGCTCCAGTCGAAGACCCAGGTGTTCCTCTCCGGGGAATACGATTTCTACCGCACCCGGCTCACCCACTCGATGGAGGTCGCCCAGATCGGCCGCTCCATCTGCGCTTTCCTGCTCAGCCGCGGCCCCCCGCTGGCCGACGATTTCTACATCGACTCCGATCTGGTCGAGGCCAGCTGCCTCTCCCACGACATGGGTCATCCGCCCTTCGGTCACTCCGGCGAGCGCACGCTGCAGGAATTGATGAAGCGCCGCGGGGGCTTTGAGGGCAACGCCCAGACGCTGCACCTGCTCTGCGAGTCGATCTACCAAAACGAGTCCGGCGTGAAGGGCATGCAGCCCACCCGCGCCCTGCTGGACGGCGTGCTCAAGTACAAGAAACTCTACACGGAGTTCGCGACCCCGCCGCTCAGCCACTTCATCTACGACCCCCAGAGCGCGGTGCGCGACTGGGTGTTCGATGGCGTGAAGATTCCCGGACCGCTGCTGGACGGCGAGGCGCTCAATGACTTCAAGAGTGTCGAGTGCCAGATCATGGACTGGGCCGACGATGCGGCCTACTCATTGAACGACATCGTCGATGGCGTGCGGGCGGGCTTCCTGACCGTCGAGCGCGTCGAGCGCTGGGCTGACGGGGAGACGATCGGCGCTGCCGAGCAGCGGCACCTCGACATGTTGATCGACGCCATCAAGCGCGACAAACTGGAGAACACCTTCTCGCGCAAGATCGGCACGTTCATCCAGGCCTGCCGGCTCAAGGTGCGCGACAATTTCATGGCGGAGA
>JANMVS010000495.1:0-2710 GCA_031392885.1 Verrucomicrobiota bacterium | reverse complement strand
CTCGCGCCAACTCAAGCCCAACGCGTTGAGGGCAACGTGTTCCACCTCAAACCCTCATACCTTCGTCTTGAAGTAGGCGATGGTCTTTTTGAGCCCCTCCGCAAGCGGCACCTTGGGCTCCCACTTCAGGTATTTTTTGGCGAGGGTGATGTCCGGCTGGCGCTGCTTCGGATCGTCGGCGGGCAGTGGCTTATGGACGATCTTCGATTTGCTCTTGGTCAGCTTGAGCACCGTCTCGGCGAGTTCGAGCATGGTAAACTCGCCGGGGTTGCCGAGATTCACCGGGCCGACCGTCTCGGTCTGGGTCATCATGCGGACAAAGCCCTCCAATAAATCGTCCACATAGCAGAAGGACCGCGTCTGCAGGCCGTCGCCATAAATGGTGATATTTTTCCCCTGCAGCGCCTGCACGATGAAATTGGAAACGACGCGGCCGTCGTTCGGGTGCATGCGCGGTCCGTAGGTGTTGAAGATGCGGACGACGCGGATATCGACCTTGTTCTCGCGGTGATAGTCGAAGAATAGCGTCTCGGCGCAGCGCTTGCCCTCGTCGTAGCAGGAACGGCGGCCGATGGGGTTGACGTTGCCCCAGTAGGACTCGGGCTGCGGATGGACGGCCGGGTCGCCGTAGACCTCGGAGGTGCTGGCCTGAAACACGCGGGCCTTGACGCGCTTGGCGAGGCCGAGGCAGTTGATCGCGCCCATGACCGACGTCTTGGTGGTCTTGATGGGATTGAACTGGTAGTGGGGCGGCGAAGCCGGGCAGGCGAGATTGTAGATCTGGTCGACCTCGTACTTGAACGGGTCAGTGACATCATGCCGCACAAATTCGAAATGCGGATTGTCCGCCAGGTGGGCGATGTTGGCCTTGCTGCCCGTAAACAGGTTGTCGAGGCACACAACCTCGTGCCCTAGGGCGAGGAGCTTGTCGCAAAGGTGACTGCCGAGGAAGCCGGCGCCGCCGGTAATGAGGATGCGCATGGTGGGAAAGTGAGGGCGGGATTGAAAGTCAGCCCGGGCGACTTGGCGAGCCTCCAGTGACGACGGTTGCGCAAGGTTCATTCAACAGCGATCGCATGCATAACCGCTTGCGAAGAATCCGGGTGCCGCCATACCACGGCTATTGCCCCTCCTCACCGTCCCCAACCCCTCTGCTCTATGAAATCAGTCGTTGTTGCTGCCTCCCTGCTCCTAACCGCCGTTCTGTCCGCCGCGCCCGCTCCCATCATTTCCTCCCCGGCCCCCTACCCCAAGGACGCGAAGAGCTCCATCGAGCGACTCGATCCGGCGCTGGATGGACTGATCGCGGCCGATGCGGTGATCGAGAACCTTGGCACCGGATTCAACTGGTCCGAGGGCCCCGTGTGGGAGCCACAGCAGGGCGCACTTCTTTTCAGCGATGTGCCGGAGAACCGCATCTATCGATGGAAGGAAGGCCAGGGCATCTCGGTTTTCCTCGAGCCGAGCGGTTTCACCGGCAAAGTCTATAACGGCCGCGAACGTGGCTCGAACGGGCTGACCCTCGACGCGCAGGGCCGCCTCGTGCTGTGCCAGCATGGCGACCGCCGCGTGGCTCGACTCGCGGCCGATGGCAAAAACTTCGAGACCATTGTCGCCAATTACCAAGGCAAGCGCTTCAGCAGCCCCAACGACCTGTGTTACGACCGGGCGGGCAATCTCTTTTTCACTGATCCACCCTACGGCTTGCCGGCCGATACCAGGCAGGAAACGGAATTCAATGGGGTCTATCGCCTGGGCGCCGACGGCCAACTCACGGTGATCGCATCGGAGCTGTCCCGGCCGAACGGCGTCGCGCTGTCGGTGGATGAGCAGACCCTCTATGTGGGCAGCACCGACGGGAAGGAACCCTACATCAAGGCCTATGCCCTCAAGGCTGACGGCACCGTGGCCTCCCGCCGCATCTTTTTTGACGGCTCCGAACTCATCACCCGCACGGGACGCCGGGGCGGCTTCGACGGACTTCGGGTTGATGCGCAGGGCAACATCTGGACGACGGGCCCCGGCGGGATTTTGATCATCAGTCCGGCCGGCAAACACCTCGGCTCGATCCTGACGGGACGGGCGACGGCCAACTGCGCCTTCGGCGAGAGCGACCACAAGACATTATACATCACCGCCGACGAAGCGTTGCTGCGCGTCCGGACCAAAGTCAAAGGCGCTGGCCGCTAAGGCTGCCAACGGGGGCAGGTCAAGATTCGAGACTCAGTACCGCGTTCTGACCGCAGGCCCGGTTGGAAACCCTCAAATCTCGCTTTGGCCCTGTCACCCACCCTCCAAACGGCCCACGGTTTGCTGGTGCGAGTCGAACGCGACGCGCGCGTCGAGCTTGCGCAGCAATTCCAGAAACCCCGGATCAGCCTGCACCCTTTCGTTTTGGTCGGCAAAAATCAACACGTAGTCCACCCAGAATTGCGGAAAATCCGCCAGCAAGGCGAACCCGGCTTCGTGGTCGCCGAGTGCCACGAGGGCAAAACCCGCCGCGTAGTGCCACATCACTGGCTCCGTCCGGAGCTGAGCCACCACGGCTGCTGCTTCCTCATGTGCTCCCGCCTCCGCCAGCACCCACGCCGCCAACCCTTCATTCAACGCGGAAAAACCACGCATGGCCTCAACCTTCGGGCCTGACGCCAGCGCCGCGCGCGCCATTGTCGCCGCCTCGGCCTTCCGACCGAGTCGCGCGAGCGCCACC
>JANMVS010000492.1:0-5038 GCA_031392885.1 Verrucomicrobiota bacterium | reverse complement strand
TTGAGGCGGTTTTCATCCCCGCCCGTGCGGATTGGGCGCTTTTTCTGGGTCGGGGTTTACCTCAACATGCTGCCCCTGATCGTCGGGCGTAAAGCCCGACCTACCGCAACCTGGAAACCCAGTTGAAATGCGAAAGTCGTTGCCTGAGGCAGGGCGAGTCGTCCCGACGAACCGCTCCGCGCATGCCGTTGCCTAAGGTAGGGCGGAGCGGCCCGCTCCGCCGCGGCTGCGCCCTCGTCCCGGTCACGCCCTGCCGCAATCCATATTTGGTATGAATGGTATCTGCTCCTCTCTGTTGCCTCCGCGATCTCCTGTGAAAAATCCGGTGATTGGAATTGGGTCGATAGTGTTGACCACGGAACCCACGGAATACACCCGGAAAATGCAGTTGGACACAGAGTACACGGAGGTAAGCACAGAGCGCACAGAGATTTTAACCTGTCTGATCTATGTGTTCCTTGCGTTCTCTTGCCGCGGTAAGAAAGTTTCAGATCGGCTCGCTTCGGGGAGGTCTGTTCCGTGGGCAAAATCAGGGATCGGGGGTCGGCGCCAGCCATCGCCCGCCGCTCAAACGGTGCGCCAGTCGTGCAGCTCCAGCTGAAGAATCCGACGACCGTTGTAGTGGTTCCAATTGAGCTGGATGGCCAGCTCCAGCGGCACCCCCACGGGCGGCAGACGGTCCGCCATTTTCCACGCCACCCCACTCAGGCGGCGCCCGTTGCCATCCTCGGCATTGAAACGGAAATGCTGCTCCTTGAAGACATCGGGCTTGTTCCGCAGCCGCATCCCGTGCACGCCAAACACCGGCTCGGGATTGCCCATGCCAAACGGGTGCAGTTGCTCCAGTTCAGCCATCAACTGCTCCGTCAGCTGCGTGCCTTCCAGCCAGCCGGACAACTCCACCCCCGGCTCCGTCGAGGCTCCCGTGCGACTGCGGCGGATGGCCGCCTCAAACATCGCCCGAAATTCATCGAGCCGCGTTTTTTTCAGGGAAATCCCCACCGCCATCGGATGACCGCCCCAGCTCTCCAGACAGCCCGCGCACTCCGCCAGAATCTCCACCAGGTTAAACCCGGTGATGCCGCGTCCGGAGCCCTTGGCGAATTCGCCCTCGTTGCCCAGCACGATGGCGGGACGATTGTATTTGCGGGAAATCCGGCCGGCCACGATGCCGACGACCCCCGGATGCCAGGCTTCGTCAAACAGGACCAGCCCGCTGGCGGTGCTCAAATTCTCCTCCACGTATCGCTCGGCCCGCTCCGTGATCTGCCGCTCGATCTCCTGCCGCTCCCGGTTGAGATCGTCCAGCTGCCGGGCGGTGCTTTCGGCAAAAGCGAGGTCATCGGTCAGCAGCAAATCAACCGACAGGGCCGCATCGGCCAACCGCCCGCTGGCGTTGATGCGCGGTCCGAGCCGGAAGGAAATATCACTGGGCACCAGGCCCTGCTCGGTCTTCAGGCCCGAGACCCGCATGAGCGCCAGCAGGCCCGGCCGGCGCGTCTCCGTCAGCACCCGCAGGCCATGGCGGGCAAAAAGGCGATTCTCCCCGGTCAGCGTCACGAGGTCGGCAATGGTCCCCATGGCCACGAGATCCAGGTAATCCTTCAGGACAATGGCCAGCGCCGCGGGATTATTTTCCAGCCGCAGGCGCTTGAGCAGGCCGTGCGCGAGCTTGAAGACCAGGCCCACGGTGCAAAGGAAACGCCAGGCTTCGTCGCCGGCCCGGGGAGCGACGTGCGGGTTGATCAGCACCGCGCCCTCGGCCGGCGCCGCGGTGGAACGATGATGGTCCACGATGATGACATCGACCCCGCGCGAGCGCAGGTAGGCGACTTCCTCGGAGGAATTCGTGCCGCAATCGAGCGCAATGAACAAATCCGGCAGGCCCGCCTCCAGCGCGCGGTCGATGGAGGTCTGCGAAAGTCCGTAGCCCTCCGCCGCGCGGCGGGGCACCACGTAACGCGGCGCCAGCCCGAGCCGGCGCAAAATGCTGACCAAAATTGTGGTGCTGCACACGCCATCCACATCATAATCCCCGAGCACGACCACCGTCTGCCGCCGCGTGATGGCGCGCAGCAATCGTTCGACCGCCGCCTCCAGATTCGCCAACAAAAAGGGATCCCCGATGGTGGCGAGCGCCGGATGCAGAAAGCGCGCCGCCGGCTCGGCTTCGGCCAGCCCGTTGCGCATCAGGAGTTCGGCGACAATGGGCGTCGTGCCCAGGCTGCGGGCCAGGTCGGCCACCAGGGTGGCGTCAAACGGGGTGTAGTTCCAGCGCATCGCGGGAGGGCGGAGTCAGGCGGAGCCCGTGGCGCGCCACGGGCGGAACGCGACGGTCATGACACGCGCCCCCGGCTTATTCCGAGGCGCGGGAGGAGCCGGCCCACTCGTACTTGGGCGCGATGTCCCGGTGGGCCTCGACGTGCCTCCGGTCACCCTTGTGCCACCAGTAGAACACCTGGGCGGCGATGAAGATGGCGGAGAAGGTTGAGGTGACGATGCCGACGAGGAAGGTGAACGCGATGTCGTGGAGCTGGCCGCCACCGAAGAGGAAGAGCGCCAGCGCCGCGAGGAAGGTCGTCGTCGCCGTCATGATCGTGCGGGCGAAAACCTTCCGGATCGCGGAATTGATGATGTCCTTCAGCGCCCCGGTCGGGTTGAGCTTCAACTCCTCGCGGATCCGGTCGAAGACGACGACGGTCTCGTTGATGGAGTAGCCGGCGACGCAAAGGATGGCCGCGACCATCGGGGCGGAAAACTGGTGCCCGAAGAGGACGAAGATGCCGATGTTCATCAGAATGTCGTGCAGCGTCGACGCCATGGCGCCGATGCCGAAGCCGAACTCAAAGCGAAAGGCGATGTAGACAAGAATGACGAGCATGGACACGCCGACCGCCAGGACGGCGTTCCAGCGGATTTCCTTGCCGATGGTGGCGCCGATCTGGCTGGTGCCGGCCTTCTCGAGCCCCGCGTTCGGGTAGGCCTGCTGGAGTGCGGTGAACAGGGCGTCGGACTTGCCGTAAGCCGTCTCCAGCTTGAGCTGCTCCTTGCCGCTGCCGAGATCGCTGACGTAGCTCGGGCTGATCTCGCCGATGTGGTTGGCCGCGGCGATCTCGCGGATTTTGCCGCTGTCGATTTTCTGCGTGAACTTGGCGGTGATCTGGTCGCCGCCGGCGAAGTCGATGCCGTAGATGCGGTCGCCCTGGTAGAAGACATAACCGATGCTCACCACGACGAGGGCCACCGAGCCGATGGCGGCGGGCTTGCCGTACTTGACGAAGTCCACGTTGAGGTCGCCCAGCATGCGGCGCATCGTGATTTTCTTGAGGAAGTTGGAGTCGATCAGCAACTCCATGACGAGGTGGGCCGTGATCAGGACGGAGAACAGCGTGGAAAGCACGCCGATCAGCAGCGTGAAGCCGAAGCCCTTGATCGGGCCGGTGCCCAGCCAGATCATGATGCCGCAGATGATGAGCTGCACAAAGTGCGCATCGAGGATGGTGGTGAGCGCCTTCTCGAAGCCGCCCTGGTTCGCACTGGAGAGGGATTTGCCGAGCGCGAGCTCCTCGCGCATGCGCTCGAAGATCAGGATGTTCGCGTCCACCGCCATGCCGATGGTCAACACGATGCCGGCGAGTCCGGGCAGGGTCATCGTGGCCCCGATGCTGGACATGACGCCGATGATGATGCAGATGTTCACCACCAGCGAGAACACGGCGACGAGGCCGCCAGTGGCGTAAAAGGTGATCATGAACGCGGCCACGGCCGCGGTGCCGATGACGGAGGCCTTGATGCCGCTGGAGATGGCGTCCTCGGCGAGCAAGGGCCCGACGATGTACTGCTCCTTGACTTCAAGCGGGAGGTCGAGCGGGTTGTTGAGGACGTTGGCCAGTTGCTCGGCCTCGCGGGCGGAGAAGTGGCCGCTGATCTGGGCGGAGCCGCCCGTGATGGGCTCATTGATGCGGGGGGCGGAATAGAGTTTGCCGTCGAGCACGATGCCCATGAGCCGGCCGGTGCTGGCGGTGGTGACATCACCAAACTTCTTGGAACCCTCCGCATTGAAGTTCAGGTGCACCTGATAGCCGCCGAACTGGTCCGTCGTGGCCTGGGCGTTCTTCACGGTGTTGCCGGTCATTTCCGGGATGCGCTTGACGAGATAATAGACGGTGTAGGACTGGCCGTTGGTCTTGTTGTCCTCATCCTGGCTCATCACTTCGTAGCCGGCCGGAACGTTGGCCGGCGGCTCGTTCATGGGGCCGGTGCCTTCCATGACCAGGCGGAAGCTGAGCATGGCGGGCTTCTGGACGTTGGCGATGATGTCGGGGTTGTCGCGGGTGTTCAGGCCGGCGAGCTGGACCTCGATGCGGGAGTCCCCGACCGGGCGGATGACGGGCTCGGCGACGCCCATGCCGTTGATGCGGTTGCCGATGATCTCGATGGCCTTGCTGAGCTGCTGGCGGCGCTCGTAGTTGCCCGTCTGGCTGTCCTGCTTGGCCGGCGGCGCCTCGAGGGTGAACGCCACCCCGCCCTTCAGGTCGAGCCCGAGCTGGAGGGGACTTTTCGACTGCTTGAGCAGATAGGTCAGGAGGATGTCGTTGCGCTTCTCAATATTCTTGAGCGAGCTCTCCAGCTTGATGTCGGGGAAGAACTGGGAGAGATCGATCCGCTCGGACCGCCCGATTTGCTTCAGCACGACGTAGAAGCTGAGCTCCCGGCCCTCGAGCTTGGCCATTTTGATGGTGTCATCCACCAAGGTCATGAGCTTGGCGAACTCCGCGGGTTTGGCGGAGGCCTGGCTGCGGACGTAAGGACCGAAATCGCGGTCCTGCAGCGGCAGCGTGGTGAATAATGCCCACAGCACGAGGGCGGCGGACGTGATTATTTTCCAGAGATTACGACGGAGCATGAGTGGTGGTTGTTAAAATGGGATCCCGCGCCAGCGGTCGCGACGGACGGGGCGGCGGGACGCTCAGGTGGCGTCGGCTTTCTTGACGACGGTGCTGATGAAGCCCTTGCCGACCTCGACCTTGTGGTTTTC
>JANMVS010000440.1:0-2683 GCA_031392885.1 Verrucomicrobiota bacterium | reverse complement strand
GTTTTGTCAAGAATCAAGACCTGACGTGTTCGCTGTACCCAAGCTCAGCCAGGTCATCGACCTGCTGACGCGCAAGGCCGCCAACATCCTGAAGCTCCCCGCGGACCGATCGAGAGGGTCAGGCCTTGGGGTTAAATCCATTCTCCGTATAGTGCCGCCAAGCCCGATACTCCCGCGCCTCTAGTACCATGTACCACGTAGTATTTCGTATTGCATCCATCCTGCCCCGGCGTTTGCTTGGGCATGGCCAACCGATACAAAGTCACCTTGACACAGAAGGAACGCGAGCAACTGACCGAGCTGACTCGCAGCGGCAAATCCACGGCGGCGAAGTTTGTTCATGCACGGGCTTTGCTCCTGTGTGACGCCGGAAAGTTCGGCGATCCCTGGAAGGTGGCCGATGTCGCGACGGCCCTGGGGGTGAGCTCCCGGACGATCGAACATCTCAAGCAGCGTTTTGTCGAGGAGGGCGTCGAGGCGGCCTTGGCCCGCAAACCCCAAAGCAAGCCACGCGCCGTGAACTTCGACGGGGCGTTTGACGCCCGGCTCACCGCTCTGGCTTGCTCGAAGGCACCGGCGGGGCGCCAACGCTGGACGGTGCGGTTGCTGGCCGAGAAACTCGTGGAGCTGAAGATCGCCGCCCGCGTCTCGACCATGACCGTGCAACGGTCGCTAAAAAAAATGAACTGCGGCCTCACCTGAGCAAATATTGGAAGATTCCGCCCGACGGCGATGCGGCGTTCGTTGCGGCGATGGAAGACGTGCTGGCGGTTTACCAGCTGCCGTACGATCCCCTTTATCCGGTCGTGTGCATGGATGAATCGAACAAGCAATTGGTCGGCGAGGTCCAGGCGCCCATTCCCGCCGCGCCCGGTCACGGACGCATCCTCGACCACGAGTATGTGCGCCACGGCGTGGCCACCTTGTTCGTGGAAGTCGAACCGCTGGCCGGGCGCCGCCACGTCGAGGTCACCGAACGACGCACCCGCCAGGATTGGGCCCGGTTCATCAAGGCCATGCTTGAAGAGCGCTATCCGCAGGCGGTCAAGGTCCGGCTGGTGATGGACAACCTCAACACGCACGACCTCGCCTCGCTCTACGAAACCTTCGCGCCAGCCGAAGCCCGCCGGCTGGCCGAGCGCCTCGAAATCCACCACACGCCCAAGCACGGCAGCTGGCTGAACATCGCGGAAATTGAATTGAGCGCACTCACCGGCCAGTGCCTGCACCGTCGCATCCCCTCGACCCGGCAGATGCGCCGCGAAATCGCGGCCTGGCAATCCGACCGCAACCACCGCGGAGCACCGGTGAACTGGCATTTCACTTCCAAGGATGCACGAATTAAACTCACCCGCCTCTATCCGAAATTATAGACGTTACGGGGTACTAGGTGTCTCGCGAAGGATACAAAGGAAACGAAGGAATGCCATGAACCACGAAATCATTGGAAAGGCGGTTTTGGACGCCGCATTCAAAGTCCATACGACCGTGACAACAACGCGGCGACAACTAGCCAGTTCCACTGACCAGAGTGCTTAACTTTGCGCCCAGGGAACTCCACAGTGTCGAAGGGGAAGCAGTCGGACCATATGCGGAGTGGCCTGACTTCTACATCGACATTGAAGGCCCTTCCGCTGCCCGAGACAGAGAAGTCTATATCATATAGTCCCCGAGACCCTGACATCGTATCCCTTGGCCGTTAAGTGCCCAGAAAGGGCCTCTTTGCCCCGTGAGTCCCATTGATCGTATGCTTGTATATCAAACATGGTTGTGGCCCTCCCTGTTGATGTCTGCGACACATGCCTCCAAATACCGACACAAAGAGTCATATGAGATAAGTCTCACACCCCTGTGGCGACCATGCCTACAGACTGATACTGATTGGACTAGGAAGCGCTGAACAAAGCGGTTTTTTCAAATGCCGATTGCTCCGGGTCGAGGCGCGGAGGTTTTGCTTCGGATCGGACGGTTGGAATCTTCAGGGCCCAAGTCACGCGGGCCCGGTCGGGGTGGTTATCCCCCTTGGGCTACGCGGCTGGGCGGCACCCGGCCCGTTTTTCAGGCGGTGACCCGCGCCCGCGCGCCGATCACCACGTTGGCCAGGCCAAAGAGCGGGTAGCGTTGATGGCCGTTCTGCGCCAGTCCCCGATACCGCCCTTGCCGGTGCCGGAATAGATTCTTCCCGAGGGGGAAGGGATGTTCAACGCAGGCCCGCCCCGCCGCCTTCGCTTGCTCCACCGCCTTGCGCGCTTCCTTCGCCGCCCCTTCGGCCCGCGCTTTGCTCAGGCTCCGCCTGCCTGCGATCTGCCAGTCGATTTTGCGCTCCAGCGCCACGATCTCCGCGCGCTTTTCCACGCCGGTGGAGCCGGCATCGGCGGGCACCTGCGGCTCCTCGCCGTGCAGCAGTTCCGCCGTCTTCGTGATGGCGGCCACGTTGGCCGCGGTCACGCCCACGGGGGGCCCCAGCTTGCTGTCCCGGTCCGCGCCGATGGGCGCTTGCATCCCGAAATACCATTGGTTGCCCTTGGGGGTCTGGTGTCGGCGGTGAGGGCGGTGGAAGAGGCCTTTGCCCAGGTCGTGCGTCTCCAGCCGGCGGCGGAACTGCAGGAGCGTGGGGGCGGCGGGCACGCCCTCGGCCTTCAGGTCGATGCGCGCGAAGCTGCGCCGGGCCTGACGGTCGTAG
>JANMVS010000333.1:0-2707 GCA_031392885.1 Verrucomicrobiota bacterium | reverse complement strand
CAAAAAACAACCAACGAGAAAGCTCGAAAACCAAACCCATCAGCCGCCACCCTTGTAGCGTAATTACCCAGCCTTTGAGGTCATTGATTGAAAAACGCAGCGTGATCTTGGCGGCCTTGGTGTAGAGTGCAGTAGCTTGCGGAGATTGGGTATTACTCCATGGCTGTGTTCCAACTTTCTGTTTTTGTGTTTTTTGCGCTTTTGTCCTATGGCGCCAGCCGGCTCGGTCGTGGCCAAGCCTTCTGCGGAATTAATCCTGATCTCGGCTGTTCAGTTCCACCACGATCTTGCCCCGCGCATGGCCGGTGGCGGAAAGTTCGTACGCCCGCCGGACTTCGCTGAAGGGAAAGCGTTCGACCACGATGGAGCGCAGCCTCTGGTCGGCCATCATCGCCGCGAGGAGTTCCAGCCGCGGACGCTTCACCTGCGCCATCAGCACCCGGGCTTGCCGGCAGCTGAAAAATCGCGTGCGGAGGACGTCGAAAAATAGGCGGGGCCCGGGCATGGTGTTCACATAGATGCCGCGCGGGGTGAGCCAGTCCCGGCACTGGCCGAAAGTGTGCACGGCGGCGGCGTCGATGATGAGGTCGTAACGGGCATCCCCGGTGAACACCTTCGCGGTCATGGGCGATGATCGTGTCGGCGCCCAGGCCGCAGACCCACTCGCCATTGCATTCCCGGCACACGCCCGTGACGTGCAGTCCGTTCAGCTTGGCGAGTTGCACGATAAAGGCGCCGACGCCCCCGGCGGCCCCGGTGACCAGCAGGCGTTGGCCGCGCTGCGCCTGTCCCAAGCGGTCGAGGCAATCGAGCGCTGAGACGCCCGCGATGGGCAGGGTCGCGGCGTCCGCGAATGATACATTCTCCGGCTTGCGGACAATCTCCGCCGGTTGCACCACGATGAATTCGGCCAGGCAGCCGCGTTTCCCGGACAACGGATTGATCGTCCCGAAGACAGCGTCACCCACGGCATAGTCCGCCACGCCCGCGCCCACGGTCGCGACCGTCCCGGAAAAATCGGCGCCGATAAGCCGGGGAAACCGTCGGCCTGAGACCAGGCGGAAATCACCGCGCATGATTTTCCAGTCGACGGGATTAACGGCCGCTGCGACCACTTTCACCAGCAACTCGCCGGCCTGGAGTGGTGACATCGGCAGGTCGCGCAACTCGAGGGCCCCGGGTGCTCCGTAACGATCATAGACGGCGGCTTTATTCATAGGACATGGGAGGTTGAGTGGCGGGCCCGATGAAAACCTGACGATGCTGAGGCATGGGGAGAAGTCTAAACGTCCCCTCGGTTTCTGACTTTGGCGCCGCCACGCCGCTCTCTTCGCCGTAGGCGGGTAGGGCCGGACCGCTGGGCCGGCCGCGAATATCCATAAGCCGTGCACAGTGACCGAGGCTCCTGCACAGTTTGGCCGCATTGATCTATGGAGTGTTTACAAACCCGCGTTCGCAAGAAATCGATGGGGGGACGGTCTCCGTACCGTCCGGGCTGACGCACCGGCCGCCGCCGTCCGGGTTTGCGGACTGGCTGTCACTTGCGGCCGGTGCGGAGACCGGCCCTCCAGCTGGCGACCCGTCGGAGAAACCCGCGATTGAGGACACTCCCTGAGTCGTAACAATTCAGTCGGAATTTCCCGCGGATGGCACGGATAAGCTCGGATCAAGGCGTTAGAGATAAAACTCGAACCGATCCAATCCACACCGTCTGGTGCCTAAATAGATCGGTTGGCTCCAGGCTGGTCTTGGCTTTGAAATATCCGGGTCAATCAGCGTAATCCGCGGTTTTCTACTGGATGGCTAAGGAACTGGATTATCGAATTACTGGGTTTGATAAACGATGGCACGCCCGCCGCGCGCGCACCCTCCGTCATGAAGATGTCCGCTTGGGTCATTGCCCAATTGATCACGTGGCAACCCGCCACTGGAAGCTCCGGTCTTAATTTTCTCGTCATGTCCCGAATCTGGCGGCGTCCACCACTACTATAACAATAACAATTGATGACCCTTCGATTGTTCGACCCATGCGGCTGACCCCGAGGGGGGGAGTGACAATGGCGATTGGCGGGCTTGGCTTCAAACAGGCGGGCGGTGGTCATGGGGGTCATCGGCTTTCGCGACGGCACGAAAACCATCTGCATCTTTTTGATGACCGATTAAGTATGGGCTCAGGGTCGTAAACGGTCTATTTCGGAACAACTCAAAGTGTCGGTAAACCTTACAACTGTGTCGGTAAACCTTACACTTTATGGGTAAAGTGGAATGAGCGATCTACGCTAAAATAAATTTAATAAAATCAGATAATATTTATAAATAACAGCATATCAACTTCAATAGCTATGCCGCCGCATTATGGCATTGAATATGCGTCACTTATTCCCTCTTCAACAAAAGTTTACCATGACAAAAATGAAAACATATAAATCAGCCTTACTCGGGGTCTCGGCCTCATTGGTGATTTCCGTCAACACCATGTTTGGTGGCGCGGTCGTAGCCGGCTTTGACGCTACTGCTCTGGCTGCCAACGACGATGGCTCGACCGGTTTGGTGGGCTTTGGTCTAGGGCCACTGAACTTCTTCGGTACGGACTACACTGGGGCTTACCTGAATAACAATGGTAACATGACGTTCGGCAGTGCGCTGAGCACCTTTACTCCTTTTGGCATCACAGGTGGCACTCTCGCGATGATTGCGCCGTTCTTCG
>JANMVS010000426.1:0-7221 GCA_031392885.1 Verrucomicrobiota bacterium | reverse complement strand
TGGCGGGCCAGCACGCGCCGCTGCTTTTCACCGAAAACGAGACGAATGCGGAGGGGCTTTTCAACTCAGCCAACGCCAGCCCCTACGTGAAGGATGCGTTTCACGAGTACGTCGTGCGCGGGCAGGTGGCGGCGATCAATGCGAAGCGGACGGGGACCAAGGTCGCTTCGCACCGCGTACTCAACCTGGCTCCCGGGGAGACCGCCATTCTGCGGGCCCGGCTTTACGCCGAGACCGAGACACCGGTCAAGGCCTTTGGCGAGGGCTTTGCCCAGGTCATGGCGGCCCGGCGCCAGGAGGCGGAGGAATTTTATGCGGTGGTCCTGCCCGCCGGCGTGAGTGCGGCAGAGCGCAACGTCGCGCGGCAGGCTTTCGCCGGCCTGCTCTGGTCGAAGCAGTTTTACCACTTCATCGTTGAAGACTGGCTGGCGGGTGATGCCGAACAGCCGCCCCCCCCCGCGGCGCGACGCAAAAGCCGTAACAGCGACTGGCCGCATCTTTTCACCCGGGATATCATCTCCATGCCGGACAAGTGGGAGTATCCGTGGTTCGCGGCGTGGGATGTGGCCTTTCACATGATTCCGTTTGCGCGGATCGACCCTCACTTTGCGAAGGAGCAGCTCAATCTTTTTTTGCGGGAATGGTACATGCATCCGAACGGGCAGATCCCGGCCTACGAATGGAACTTCTCGGACGTAAATCCGCCGGTGCACGCGTGGGCCTGCTGGCGGGTTTACAAGATGACCGGGCCGCGCGGCGGTCGCGACCGTTTGTTTTTGGCCCGGGTATTTCAGAAATTGGTGGTTAATTTTACCTGGTGGGTGAATCGCAAGGATCCGAGCGGCCGCCACCTGTTTTCCGGCGGCTTTCTCGGCTTGGACAACATCGGGGTGTTTGACCGTTCCAAGCCGCTGCCGACGGGCGGGCAATTGGAGCAGGCGGACGGTACGGCGTGGATGGCCTTTTATTGCAGCACCATGCTGGCGATTGCCCTGGAGCTCGCGGAAGAGGATCCGGTTTATGAGGACATCGCCTCGAAGTTCTTCGAACACTTCGTCGCCATTGCGGATGCGATGAATCATTTGGGCGGCACGGGGCTCTGGCACGAGGAGGATGGCTTTTATTACGACCAGCTGTTGATCGACGGGAAAGCCTTTCCGCTGCGGTTGCGCTCGATGGTGGGGATCATTCCGCTTTTCGCGGTGGAGTTCATCGATGAAAGCCGGCTCGACCGGCTGCCGGGTTTTGCCAAGCGGACGAGGTGGTTTTTGGAGAACCGGAAGGATCTCGCCTCCCACATTTCCTATATGACCGAGGGCAAGTCGGCCGCCGGCCGCCGGCTGCTTGCCATCCCGTCGCGTGAACGGTTGGAGCGGGTGCTGCGGTATGTGTTCGATGAGCGGGAGTTTCTATCGCCCCACGGCGTGCGGTCGTTGTCGCGAATTTATCAGGATCAGCCGTTCGTGCTTCAGGCGGGTGGGCAGGAGTATCGGGTGGACTATGTGCCCGGCGAGTCGGATTCAGGGTTGTTTGGCGGCAACTCAAACTGGCGGGGGCCGGTGTGGTTTCCGACCAATTTCCTGCTGATCGAGGCATTGGAGCGCTACCACCATTTTTACGGGGATAGCTTCACGGTGGAGTTTCCGACCGGAAGCGGCCGGCGAGTCACCTTGGAGGTCGCGGCGCAGGAACTGGCCAAGCGACTTGTGAAATTGTTTATCCCCGGCGAGGACGGCCAGAGGGTTTGCCACGGGAAAGAGCCTGGTTCGGCCGGTGATGCCCGGCTCAACGACATGGTCCTCTTTCATGAATACTTTCACGGCGAGACAGGGGAGGGCTTGGGAGCAAGTCACCAGACCGGATGGACGGCTTTGGTTGCCCGGCTCATTGAGGGATTTTGCACTCAAAAGCGGTCGGATTGAGCAAATTATTTTGCGCTAGAACGGCGCGTAAAAGCGTCACATTTTACAGGTCAAAAAGACTATATTGTAAAAGTGGGGACACCCCGTCGCGACCGGTTTTTTAGGGGAAAAATCCCGCTTGTCGGAGTCATGCAGATGGTCTTTCTCGCGGCCACTTAGGCTATGAAAACACGATTCACGAAGATCCTTCTGATGGTCACAATTCTCGCTTTTACAATTAAAGCGGGGGCGGCTGGCCGTTGGGAAACATTGCGCGCCATCAACTGGGTTGAGAACCCGACCAATCAGACCCAAGTGGGCCGGTTTGGGGAGTTGGGGCCGTATCAGTTCCGTCCGGCAACCTGGCGGATGCATACCGACAAGCCTTTTCGCTTGGCGGTCGAGCGCACCACAGCCGACGAGATTGCAGTAAAGCATTATGAGTGGATCAAGCGCATGTTTGAACAGGCGGGGGTCGAACCCAGTGCTTTCAACATCGCGATGGCTTGGAATTGCGGATTGGAGGCAGTGCTGCGCGGGCGCGTTCCCAATGTCAGCTACGATTATGCCCAGCGAGTGACCAACTTGGTGGAGGGCATGAAGGAGCGCTCCCGTCCGACGGCGACCGAGGAGAAGAGTACGCCGCCCAACCGCGCTATCATTAATCTGGATGAATCGGGCGAAGGTCTGCGCTTCCGGGTCCTGCAGAACGTGCCGCGCTTCGTATTGGCGGCGAGCTGAACGCCCAAGGCCGTTGCGGGCAACGGCCCCGACCCAATATTTGGTGGGTCTTACTCCAGAAAGGAGGACTGTTTGGGCTGCAGGGCGGCTTTACGCGCGGCCTCTTCCTCCGGAGTGGCATTCAGGTGCCGGGGCGGCCGGGCGACGCGGGAGGAGACGGCGGCTTCGCGGTCCGAGACGATCCGGTCGCAAATCTTCTCAATCTGGAGGTGAAGCCAGTTGGCCGTCGGGCTATTCTCCGTATAATCTGCCGGGCCATAGTGATCGATCCGTCCCGTCTGGCGGAGTCGGTCATTCTGCTCGAACTCGGCTTTCACCGCGGGATTGTAGACGGCGTAGGTTTTGCCGCCGCCCTTTTTGACGACGGAGAAGCTCGGCACATCGCTGGGGCCGTCGGCGATGTAGATCATGTTTTGCAGCGGAATCCGGCGGTCCCCGGGCTCGACCTTGGCATTGACGTCGATGGCGGGATTGCGATTCGTGCCCTTGTTGATCTCGAAGATGGCGCGGGTCTTGGTCGTGTTGTCGATCATCACGCCGATCTGCGCAATCTCGGCCGCGGCTTCCAGGGGAAATTCATTTTGCGTCAGGAAGCCCGGCTGCAGTGGGTTCTCGATGAACTCGCAGGCCCAGACCGCGTCAATGAAGGGCGCCAAGGCGCTGCCCCGGACCATTTCAGCCAGACCCGTGCTCACGACGTAATGCTCCAGCATTATCTCGTGTTTGGCATATTCCGGCTTGGCTTTCACCCAGGCGCGGGAGGACGCAAAGAAAGCCGGCAATCCGGGATAAAATTCGATGTCCTTGCCGCACTCGCGCAGGACCTTGTTGCTGAGGCCGGGCATCTTGCCGGCCAGTACGTAGGTCAGCAGATGATTCAGGTAGCTGATTTCCGGGGCGATGTGATAGCCGCGCTGGCGATAGTTGGCCGCCAGCCCGTTGGTCTCCGCCCAGAAGGCGGCCTCGTCAATGCCGTAGCGCCGGAAGAGGGGCGCCTGCATGTAAGCTGGGATCAATGTCTTGTCAAAATCCCAGACGCAGGCGATAATGTTCTGAGTGAAGAGAGTTGAGGCCATCGCTGATGTTTTCTACTAGACGGCACTTGCTGCCGTTGAGTTGGCCCTTGATAAAGCCGCACCTCGCGGCCGAGGCAATTAGCAATTTACCCACTCTCACCCTGCATGGACATTCTGCCCGACATCACTCCGTTCCAGCGGCGTCTCGATGAACTCGAGGCGCAGACGGCGGAGCCATCCTTTTACGCCAATCCCCGCAAGGCGACGGAGGTGGCACGTGAACAACAGGGCCTGCGCAGTCTGGTGGAGGACTATGCCGCCTATGCGCGGGTCGAGCGTGAACTGACCGAACATGCGATGCTGTTAAAGGACCCGGAGGCCGACGCCGAGCTGCGGGCCTTGGCCCAGCAGGAGTTGCCAGACTTGGAGGCCCGGCGCGACGCGCTGAAGCAGGCCGTGCTGCGGTCGATGATCCCACCCGAACCGTCCGACTCCCGTAACACCGTGCTGGAAATCCGCGCCGGCACGGGCGGCGACGAGGCCGGGCTGTTTGCGGCCGAACTCTACCGGATGTATGTGCGCTATGCCGAAGGTCGCGGCTGGAAAGTCCAGTCCATGAGCTCGAGCGTCTCCGACCGCGGTGGGTTCAAGGAGGTCATTTTTCTCATCACCGGAGAACAAGTCTACAAGCAGTTGAAATACGAGAGCGGCGTGCACCGGGTGCAGCGCATCCCGGTGACCGAGGCCAATGGCCGGGTCCATACCTCCACGGTCACCGTGGCCGTCTTGCCTGAGGCCGAGGAAGTGGATGTGCAGATTGACCCCGAGGACCTGGAAATCACGGTGATGCGCGCCAGCGGCCCCGGTGGGCAGGGCGTGAACACCACCGACTCAGCCGTGCGCCTCGTCCACAAGCCGAGCGGGCTCACGGTTTATTGCGCCGATGATCGTTCCCAGATCAAGAACAAGGCGCGGGCGATGGCTGTGCTGCGTTCGCGCCTGCTCAAGCTCAAGGAGGACGAAGAGCATGCCAAGTATGCCGCCCAGCGCCGGACCCAGATTGGCACCGGGGGGCGCAGCGAGCGCATCCGCACCTACAGTTTCCCGCAAAATCGCCTGACCGATCATCGCATTGGCCTGACCCTTTACAGCCTGCCGGCGGTGCTGGAGGGAAATATTGAAGCCATCGTGCAGGCGCTCCAGCGGGCGGAGTTTGAGGAAAAACTTGCGGCCCTGACCGGCGGACCCTTGCCGGTGCGGCCCCGCCACCCGGCCGACGACGAATGACCATGCTGACGCTGCTGGAGGTCATTAAACGCACCACCGGGTTTTTCGAGAAACGCGGGGTCGAATCCGCCCGGCTCAACGCGGAGTTGCTGATCGGGCACGCCCTCGGCCTGAAACGGATGCAGCTCTATCTGCAATTCGAGCGGCCCCTGAGCGAAGGCGACTTGGAAAAAATCCGCCCGCTGGTGAAGCGGCGGGGCAACCGGGAGCCGTTGCAGCACATCGTGGGTGAAACGGAATTCATGGACCTGAAGCTCAAGGTGGATAAACGGGCGCTGATCCCGCGGCCGGAAACCGAGCACTTGATCGAGTTGGTGACGCCGCGGCTCGCCGTGGCGCCGGCGGGCATTCTCGATCTGGGCACCGGCACCGGCGCCATCGCCCTGGCCTTGGCGAAAATTTATCCGCAGGCGGCGATCACGGCGGTGGACAAAAGCGAGGAAGCCCTGGCCTTGGCGCGGGAAAATGCCGCGGCGTGCGGCCTGGCGGCGCGGATTCGTTTCCTGCACGCCGACTGGTTCTCGGGTCTGGCGGCCCAGGAGCAGTTCCAATTGATCGTGGCCAATCCGCCTTATCTGTCGGACGAAGAGACGCAGGCGGCCGAGCCCGAGGTGAAGGAATTCGAGCCGGCGATGGCGCTTTCGGCCGGCGTGAACGGCGCAGCCGCCCTGGAACACATCATTCCAGCGGCCCGCGCGCATTTGGCACCCGGTGGATTGCTGGCGTGTGAAACCGGCATCGCGCAGCATGCGCAATTGCAGGTGCTGGCGGCAAATTCGGGCTATGTCCGTATTGAGTCGTTGCCGGATTTGACCGGACGCGACCGCTACCTGCTAGCCTTTGTGTAGGGTGGTAATGGCGGTGATCGGCGTGCGACCGTCGGCGGAATACTGCGGATCCTTATTCAGGCGGAGGGCGTCGGTGACGACGCGCAGGGTTTCGCGCAGATGAACGTCGAGCTTGCTTTGCGAGTCGGCGTCGGGGGCATCGGTGTCTCCATCCTCGATGGTGGGCACGCTCACCTTGGGCGCCGTGGCCTCCGCCGTCAGGACGGAGTCGAGTTTCACCTCGCGGGTCGGGTAATTTGCCTTGGCCAGCGTATCGCGCTCCGCGTCCATCTTCTTTTTAAATTCATCATCGGCGAGTTTGAGGGCCTGGCGCTGATCGAGATTCAGTGAAATCGTCTTGTGCTCCTGCCGGTCCTTGAACCAGTCGATGTGCTTTTTCAGGTGGGCGAATTCTTCGAGTGAAGCCTGCCGTTCCCGGCTGGCTTCCAGCAACGGTTTGATGAAGGTGGGGGCGAGGATTTTTCCGTCGAAAGCGGTGGTCTTGATTTCGTCCCAGATCAGGGCGTGCGGCAGGTCGGCTTCGCCGATCGGGAGAAAATCATCAATGGAGGGTAGCGTGATGTCGGGCGTCACCCCTTTCTTCTGCGTGGAGGAACCGTTGGGCAGGTAGAATTTCTGCACCGTTAGTTTGGCGGCCCCGGTGTGCTCGATGGTCTGACTAAGGCGGGGCAGGTAGTTCTTCATTTCCAACACCGCCTGGACCGTGCCCTTGCCGTGCGTGGTGCTGTCGCCGATGATCACGGCGCGGCCATAGTTCTGCAGCGCGCCGGCAAAAATCTCGGAGGCGGAGGCGCTGAACCGTGACGTCAGTACGGCGAGCGGTCCGTCGTAGGCGACGGCGGTGGCGGTGTCGCTGTCGACCGTCAGGTGGCCCAGCGAATCCTTCACCTGCACGACCGGCCCCTGGCCGATGAACAGACCGGTCAAGTCGACCGCTTCGGAGAGCAGGCCGCCCCCGTTGCGCCGCAGGTCGATGACCAGCGCCTTGATGCCTTGCAACTTCAGCTTGCCGATGAGCTCAACGACATCCTTGGTCGCCGTGTTCTCGGGTTTGTTTTCCTTGGAGTCATCCGAGGGGCCATAGAAGGAATTCAAGGCAATCACGCCCACCGGCACGATCTGATTATTTTCGCCGGGGACTTCATAGATGGAGGCGGAGGCGCGGGCGGAGTTCAGCTTGATGATATCACGGATGATGACGACTTGCTTGGTCTTGGTGGCATCGACGGCGTCATGGGGCAGAATGGTCAGGATGACTTTGGAGCCTTTGTCCCCGCGAATCATGTCGACGATGCGGCGGAGCTTCATGCCAATCACCTCGATGTTCTCGCCGCCCGATTGCTGCACGGCGACGATCTTGTCGGTCGCCTGAATCTGACCGCTGGTGTAGGCGGGGCCGCCCGGCACCACTTCGCGCACGACGCAATT
>JANMVS010000287.1:0-10645 GCA_031392885.1 Verrucomicrobiota bacterium | reverse complement strand
CATGTCGGTGGTGAAAATCGCCGAGCTGAGCCCTTGCGGCACGCCGTTCTGCAGGGCGATGGCTTCGTCGAGCGTCCGGTAGCTCAGCACATAGAGAATGGGGGCGAAGGTCTCATGCTGGACCACCGGCCAGTCATTTTTGGCCTCGGCGATGCAGGGCCTGACGTAGAGACCGCCGGGATAATCCTTACCCGTCAGTCGCTCGCCCCCAAAGAGCACCTTGCCGCCACGCTGCTTCAGCTCGGCGAGCGCGGTCAGCATAGCCTGGACCGACATCAGGTCGATGAGCGGACCGACGAGATTGCCCGCCTCCAGCGGGCTGCCGATCGGCAACTGCTTGTAGGCCGCGATCAGCGAAGCCACGAAGCCGTCCTTGATCGACTCGTGGACGATGATGCGCCGCGTGCTGGTGCAGCGCTGGCCCGCCGTCCCGACCGCGCCGAACAGGATGCCGCGCTTCGCCATCTTCAGGTCGGCAGACGGCGTCACGATGATGGCGTTGTTGCCGCCCAGCTCGAGTAGCGCGCGGCCAAAACGCTTGGCCATGACTTCACCGACGCGCCGACCCATCCGGGTCGAACCGGTGGCGCTGATCAGTGGGATGCGGCGATCGTTGGTCATGAGCTCGCCGACGGACGGGCCGTCGCCGCTGACGAGCGAAAAGATTGCCGGATCCACCTTGTTGGCCCGACAGACCTTTTCCGCAATCTTGATGCAGGCGATGGCGGTGAGCGGGGTTTTCTCCGACGGTTTCCACACCGTGGTGTCACCACACGCGACCGCGAGGGCGCTGTTCCACGCCCAGACCGCCACCGGAAAATTAAAGGCGGAAATGATGCCGACGACCCCCAGCGGCTGCCACTGCTCCAGCATGCGGTGATCGGCCCGCTCGGAGGCAATCGTCAGACCGTGCAACTGGCGGGAGAGTCCCGTGGCGAAATCGCAGATGTCGATCATCTCCTGCACCTCGCCCCCGCCCTCCGCCAGAATCTTGCCGGCCTCCAGGGAAACGAGCTGGCCGAGTTCGGTCTTCAGTTCGCGCAACGCCACCCCGAGCTGGCGGACGACCTCACCGCGTTTGGGCGCCGGCACGTTGCGCCAGTCCAGAAAAGCTTTCTGCGCCGCCGCCACGGTCCGCTCATAGTCGGCGGGGGTCGCCTGCTGGACGCGACCGAGCAGCGAGCCATCGATGGGCGAGCGTTTTTCGAGCACGGCGCCGCGGCCGCCCCAGGTGCCGGAGAAGACGCCGGCGTTGACGGCCTTGGCCGAGAGGCCGAGCTGGGGAAAGATCGCCTGGGCGACAGCGGAGACGGAGGGGGATTTGGTAGCCATGGTGGTGGTGGACGGTGGAGGGCCCGCGGCCCTGCGGGCCGCAGCCGGTCAGGAGACCGCCCCTCCAAGTTCAAAGTTTCAAATTGTGGTTGAGATTGCGGGTGGAGGGCTCGCGTCCCTGCGAGCCGTCGTTGCCCGCGCGAACCGGCCCGCAGGGACGCGGGCCCTCCCAATTACCCCCCATACACTTTTCCCCCCCACTGGGTGCCGAGGAAGCTTTCGAGGGAGACGGATTCCTGTTTGACGAAGCCCGGGGAGAGTTTGCCCTTCGCGAACAGTTCCAGCACGCCGACGATGCCCGCCGCGGTGGTGAGCTGGATGGCGTTGAGCTTGCGGCCCTGAATGGTGGCGCCGTGCATTTTCTTGATGAAGCTGCGTTGCTTGAGCCCGCCGCCCGCCTCGTTGCCGACGACGCTGACGTAGAACACCACGACATCGGATTCGGTGAGCGGCACCTCCTGATCGAAGATTTGCGTGACCAACTCCTGGCGCGGCGCGAGGTTGAGGTCCTGCAGCAGGAACTTCATCAGGTCGCGGTGGCCGGGGTAGCGCATCGTCTTGTAGTTCAGATCGCCCACCTTGCCGGCAAACGTCTGGCACATGGTGGCCACGCCGCCCGAGGTATTGAAGGCCTCATACTCCGTGCCGTCGATCGTGATGCGCTCCACGCCGTCGAGCGGCATGGTCGTCACCAGCTTGCCCCCGTGCAGCGCCTCGCCGACCTGGCAGTATTCGTTGATCAGACCCGCGGTGCTCCAACTGAGATAATACTTCATCTGATTGCTCGCATTGAGCGGCAGGGCGCCGACCCGCATCTCACAATTGCGCACCTGCGCCAGTGATGATGCCAGCGAGCCGCCCACGATGTTGATCGCGCCGGGGGCGAGCCCGCACTGCGGCATGAAAGTGCCCTTGGCCTTCTTCGCCAATTTCTGGATGTAGGCCGTCGTCGCAACATCCTCGGTGAGGTCGAAGTAGCTGACCCCCGCCTTCGCGCAGGCGCTGGCGATGGCCCTGTTGAGGAAATACGGGGCGGCGCTGACGACCGCGTCGCAGCCCTTGACGAACGCGGCAAGTTGCGCGGTCTGCTTGACATCCACCTGGACGAACTTGGATTTCTTGAGCCCCGTGAGGTCAATGTTCGCGCGGGCGTCGGCAAGGGCGACACTTTTGCAGAACTTGCAGGACTCGAGGAGCGTGGCGATGGTACCGCCAACTTTGCCGGCACCGACAATTCCGATTTTCATAAGGAGATACTGATAGAGGATTGAGCTGTAGGAGTGGCTTTACGCCGCGCTAGCCCGGATATCCCGAGCAGCGTGAATGCGGAAAAAGATTTGGCACAGGGTGTGGTTTCGGTTGCGAGAAGAGTGTGAAATATCCGGGCTAGAGTCGGATCGGGGCATAAAGCCCCTCCGACAGTTGCGGTGTTCAATGCGGTCATGGTAATCGTGGGATTGGGAGGCACCACACCAGAGCGCAGGTGTAGCGTAAGAATTTGTTTTATGACATAAGCCACCGCGCCGTTCCTGTCCAAGCCTGTTCTTATCCCCCCTATGGGCGAATTGCCCATAATCCAAGCTTCTGGTCCGCGCCGGCAGCCCTCGACCCCACCACCGGTTCATCGGGAGGCTCGCCAAAACCCGCCCGAGCCAATAATTCTGCCGACACTTCATCGCATGAGCGCCGCACCGACCGCCACCGACCTCCGCCTCCTCGCCACCCGGCTCACGGGCGAACTGCACTTCGATGCCACCATGCGGGCATTGTACTCGACCGATTCCTCCGAATACCAGGAGTTGCCCGTCGCCATCGCCTTGCCGCGGAGCGAGGCAGACCTCAGCGCTCTCCTGACCTTTGCCGGCCAGCACGGCCTCGGCCTTATCCCCCGCACCGCAGGCACGTCGCTCGCCGGCCAGGTGGTCGGCTCCGGCCTCGTCGTCGATGTCGGCCGGCACCTTAACCGGATTCTCGCGATCGACCCGGTCCACCGCCGCGTCCGCGTGCAGCCGGGCGTCGTGCGCAACGAGCTCAACCTGGCTCTCCAGCCGCACGGCCTGTTTTTCACCCCCGAAACCTCCACCGCCAACCGCGCCATGATCGGCGGCATGGTCGGCAACAATTCCTGCGGCGCCAACTCCATCGTCTATGGCACCACCCGCGAGCACCTTGTCTCGACCCGTGGCTTCCTCAGCGACGGCGCGGAGGTCACGTTTGGCCCCCTCACGCCCGCGGAGTTCGCCGCCAAGTGCGGCGGACCCGACACCCTCGAGACGAAAATCTACCGCACCGTCCGCGATCTCCTCGGCGACGCAAAGAACCGTCAGCTGATCCGGGACAATTACCCGAAGCCGACCGTCACCCGTCGCAACACCGGCTATGCCCTCGACCGGCTGATGGCATGCCGTGTCTTCGACCCGGCGTCCGATCAACCCTTCAACCTCTGCCAGCTCCTCGCCGGCTCCGAAGGCACGCTCTTCCTCGGCGTGGAGTTCGAGCTGAACGTCGAACCCCTGCCGCCGCCGGGCGCGCTGATGTGCGCGCACTTCGCGACCATTCAAGACTCCCTGCAAGCCACGCTCATCGCCATGCGGCACCAGCCGTTTGGCTGCGAACTCATCGACCGCCACATCCTCGAGTGCACCAAGGCCAACCTCGAGCAGGCAAAGAACCGCTTCTTTGTCCAAGGCGACCCCGGTGCCGTACTGGTCATCGAGGTGCGGCTCGAAAAACGCGCCGCTATCGAGTCGGTGATGTCCACGCTCGAAAGCGAGTTCCGCGCCGCCGGCCTCGGCTACGCCTTCCCGGTGCTGTGGGGCGACGATGCCAACCGGGTCTGGGACCTCCGTCGCGCCGGCCAGGGTTTGATGATGAACGTCCCCGGCGACGCCAAGCCGCGCGAGGTGGTCGAGGACACGGCCGTCGCCGTCGAGGATTTGCCAGCCTACATCGCCGAGTTCGACGCGCTGCTGCGCGGGAAATACGGCATCAGCAGCGTGTATTACGCCCATGCCGGCGCCGGCGAGCTGCACACCCGCCCGCTCTTCGACCTCAAGACCGAGGAGGGCCGGCGTTTCTTTCGCGGCATTGCGACCGATGTCGCCGCGCTGGTGAAAAAATATCGCGGCTCCCTCTCCGGCGAGCACGGCGACGGCCGCCTGCGCGGCGAGTTCATCCCGTTCATGGTCGGCCCCGAGTGCTACGCGATGATGCGCCGCGTGAAGGAGACCTTTGACCCACGGGGCCGGCTGAACCCCGGCAAGATCATCGACACCCCGCCGATGGACACGTCGCTGCGCCACGGGCCCAACCACCCGACCCCCGAGTATAAGACCGTCTTCAATTTCAGCGCCACGCAGGGCGTGCTCCGCGCCGCCGAGAAATGCAACGGCGTCGGCGAATGCCGCAAATCCCACCTCATGGGCGGCACGATGTGCCCGAGTTACATGGCGACGCGGGACGAGAAGGACACCACCCGCGCCCGCGCCAACATGCTGCGCCACGTGCTGACCGACGCGCGCGAGGGGATGAACGCCTGGGATAGCGAGCAGGTGAAGGACGTGATGGATCTCTGCCTCTCCTGCAAAGGCTGCAAATCCGAGTGTCCATCCAACGTCGACGTCGCCCGGCTCAAAGCCGAGTGGCAGCAGCATTATTACGACGCGAATGGCATCCCTCTTCGCACTCGACTGGTCGCCAGCTTCACCCGCGCCATGAAATGGGCCGCGAAAGCCCCGGGACTCTACAATGCCTTTGTAACGTATTCTATTACAAGTGGGCTGGTCAAACGCTTCGCGGGGTTCGCAGTGAAGCGCAGCTTGCCGACGCTGCACCCGACCACGCTCGCCGCGTGGCACAAGCAGCATGCGAATCAGACGGGTGGAGCGCGGCCTCCGGACGCGCTTTCAGGGCGCACGAATCCAGAAAACCTGTCCGGAGGCCAGGTTCCACCTCCCTTCCCCCACGGCCGCGTCTACCTTTTCTGCGATGAGTTCACGAACTACAACGACACGCCCGTCGGCATCAAGGCGGTCCAACTCCTCAACCGGCTCGGCTACGAGGTGATCATTCCCGCGCACGTCGAGAGCGGCCGGGCGCATTTCTCCAAGGGCCTGGTGCGCGCCGCCCAGAAATTCGCCATCCGCAATGTCGAGCTGCTCAAGGATATCATCACAACCGACGCCCCGCTCATCGGCATCGAACCGTCGTGCATCCTGGGCTTCCGCGACGAATACCCCGACCTGATGCCACACCATTTGCTCGGTCCGGCGAAGGCCCTGGCGAAAAATGCCCTGCTCATCGACGAGTTCATCGCCCGCGAAGCCGACGCCGGCCGGATCAGTCGCGCGGCCTTCAAGACCGAGCAGCGCGCCATCAAGCTCCACGGCCACTGTCATCAGAAAGCCCTGTCATCACTCACTCCCACGGTGAAAATGCTCGAGCTGCCCGCCGGCCACCAGGTGACGGTGATCCCCTCCGGCTGTTGCGGGATGGCCGGTTCCTTTGGCTACGAGGAGGAGCATTTCGCCATTTCCCAGCAGATCGGCGAACTTGTGCTCTTCCCCGCGGTGCGCAGCGCCCCGGCCGAGACGCTCGTCGCCGCGCCCGGCACCAGTTGCCGCCACCAGATCAAGGACGGCACGGGGCGCGTCGCCCTTCATCCGGTCGAAATATTGCACGCCGCGCTGCTGTAGCGGCGGGATCGTTTGCTTCGCGCGCAGGCGCGGGGACAAATACCGGGACGGGAGCACACGGCAACGGCGCTGATCCCGCCGTGGAGGGCCCGCGTCCCTGCGGGCCGCATGCCCCGTTAGCATCCATTATGCCCGAACGGCCCGCCGGGACGCGGGCCCTCCAACCGGCAACGATGCAGGCCGAACTTTCTTTTTAAGCCAAATTGTGTTTTCATAGGGGAATCCCCATGAGCATCGACTTCGCCGCTCGCCGTGCCCGCATCGCCCCCGCCCTTGGGCTGACCGACGAGATCCTGCTCGTTGGCGCCGGCCACGCCCAGCCCAAGCCCGAGATCAGCGACGCGATGCTGCCGTTCATCGCCCATCAGGAGTATTATTACCTCACCGGGCTGACCGACGCCCTGGGCGGCATCATGGCCTATGACCCGAAGTCCGGCCCTGGCCGCCCGCGCCTTGGCGACGGAGGCTGGGTGTCGTTCGTACCCGAGGTCACCGAGGCCGAACGCGTGTGGGAGGGCCGCGAGCAGCTGCCCGGCACGCCGCTCGGTAAATTCAAGGAGTGGCTCGCCGCCCGCGCCGGTCGCAAGGTGGTCATGCTCGGCACGCCGCTCGTGGGCCTCGTTGCCGATGCCACCCGCACGGCGGCGGTCCGGGCCGCGTACCAACACGCCCGCCGCCCGAAAGAGCCGGGCGAAATCGATTTGATGCGGCGCTGCGCCGTCGCCACCGCCGCCGGCTATGCGGCCATCCAGCCGCTGCTGCAGCCGGGCGTGAGTGAACGCCGGCTGCAGATCGAACTGGAAGCGGAATATTTTCGCCACGGGGCGCAGGTGACCGGCTACGACAGCATCATCGGCAGCGGGCCGAATGCGGCGGTGTTCCACGGCTCGCCCTCCGCCCGCACGGCGCGGGCCGGCGAGTTCATCCTCATCGATTCCGGGGCCCAGCTCGACCGCTACGTCATCGATGTCACGCGCACCTACGTGGCCGGCCCCCCGAGCGCCTTCCAGCGCGATCTCTACCAGAACGTCCTCAACGCCGAGCGGCGGGCCATCGACCGCTGCCGCCCCGGAGTCGAGTGGAAGGACATTCATTTCGGCGCGGCGGTGGATTTGATCGGCGGGCTCGTGACCATGGGCGTCATGCAGGGCAACGCTTCGTCATTGGTAGAGCAGGAGGCCCACATGCTGTTCTACCCCCATGGGATCGGCCACATGCTCGGGCTCGGCGTGCGCGACGCCAGCGGCCTCGAGCCCGGCCGCACCAAGGACCCGCGCCCCTGCCTCGCCTCCCTGCGGCAGGACCTCATTTTGCGCGAAGGCTACATCGTGACCATCGAGCCCGGTCTCTATTTCATTCCCGCCCTGCTCAACGACCCCAAGCGCCGCGAAAAATTCCGCGCCTGCGTCAACTGGCCGCTGGCGGAAAAATGCCTGGGCATCGGCGGGGTCCGGATTGAGGACAATCTGCTGGTCACCGCCGGCGCGCCGGAAAACCTGACGGCGGCGATTCCGAAGGGGCTGTGAGCGTCAGCCTCGTGCGTGCGTTGGGTGGAACCCGGCCTCCGGACGGGTTGATGTGATTTGCGGCACGACAAGCCCGTCCGGAGGCCGGGCTCCACCTAATTCGAAAGGCCCCGCCGCAAAAATCACTGGCCGCCAGGCCCCTCGGGTGCTAGGCATCGGTCATGGCCCTGACCCGTTTCTCCGTCCCGCCCCTGCACACCGTCACCCGCACCCTCGCCGCCGTTGCGATGGGCCGTGAAGCCCCCGACCTCGTCATCACCGGCGCCCGCCTGCTCTCCACCTACACCGAGCGCATCCACGACGGCCGCGAGATCTGGATCAAGTCGGGCCGCATCGCCGTGGTGAAATCCGCCGGCACGTTCCAGCCGGCCAAAGGATCCAAAACAGAAATTTACGACGCCCGCGGTGGCATCCTCGCCCCCGGCCTGATCGACCCGCACATCCACATCGAGAGCTCCATGATGACGGCGTGCGCCTACGCCGAGGCGGCGCTGCTCAACGGCACCACCACGATTTTCTGCGACAGTCATGAGATCGGCAACGTGTGCGACGCCGCCGGCATCGAGTGGATGCTGGCCGACGCCCGCCAGGCCCCGCTGTCGATTTTCCTCACTGTGCCCAGCACCGTGCCCGCGACCTCGGCGCACTTCGAGACCGCGGGCGGCGACCTGACGGCCAAGAAAATCGGCAAACTGTTCGACAAGTGGCCCGAGGCCGTCGCGCTCGGCGAGAAGATGGACTTCGTGCAGGTCGCGATGGGCGACGGGCGCAGCCATGCCATCCTCGCCGAGGCCATCAAGCGCGGCCGGCCCGTCTGCGGTCACATCTACGGCCGGGAGTTCGTCGCCGCGGGCGCCGCGAGCGGCATCAATGACACGCACGAATCCATCGACCGCGACATCGCCGACGATTTTCTCGAGAACGGCCTGTGGATTTTCCTGCGCGGCGGCCCGCCAACCACGCCGTGGCACTCGCTGCCGCTCGCGATCAAGACGGTCACCGAGCTCGGCGCCAACCCCAAGCGGGTCTGTGTTTGCACCGATGACCGCGATGCGGACGACCTTTTCCTTTTCGGCCTCGACTGGGTGGTGCGCGAAGCGGTGCGGCACGGCATGAAGCCCGTCACCGCCTGGAGCATGGGCTCGTTGCATCCGGCCACACGCTACGCGAAGGACAGTGACATCGGCGGCCTGGCCCCGGCCCGGCGCGCGGACATCGTGCTGCTGAATGACGACCTCGTGCCCCAGAACACCTGGTATGGCGGTGAACTCGTGGTCGAAGGCCGCAAGATCACACCGATCTTGGACCAGGCCCTTTCGAAACGCTACCGCTACCCCAAGGCCGCTTACGCGACCGTCAGGATCGCGCCGAAGCTGAAGCTGACACCCGCCCTGCCCGCTGGTCCCGTCACGGCCAACGCCATCCGCACCGCCCTGCCGGGCATCATTCTCTTCCACGACAAGGTCGCGCTCGATCCCGCCCCCGGCGAGAATTGGCCGGACCTGTTCACGAAGCACGGCCTCTGTTTCGTCACGATCGTCGAGCGCCACGGGAAGAGCGGCAAAGTCGCGCACGGCTTGCTCAAGGACTTCAATCTCCGTGAGGGTGCCGTCGGCAGTTCGGTCGGTCACGACGCGCACAATATCATTCTCGCCGGGACCAACGAGGCGGACCTGCAGCTCGCGCTTAAAACCATCAAGGCCATGCGGGGCGGGGTGTGCGTGGTCCGCGGGGGGAAGGTCGTCGCCAAGGTCGCGCTGCCCGTCGCCGGTCTGCTCTCGGACAAGCGCGCCACCGCCGTCGCGGTGGAGTCCACCGCCCTCAAGACGGCCTGGACCGCCGCGGGCTGCACGTTGCCCTACATGGGCTTCAACCTGATTCCGCTCTCAGTGATTCCCGAGATTCGCATCACGGACCAGGGCCTGGTGACGGTGCCGGGCATGCAGATCGTGCCGTTGTTCGAGCCAGCCACTGGTTAGCCCGGATATTTCATGGAGCCACGGCGACCTCGCCGTGGTTCGCTCGCCAACCGCAGCCCGTTCGACGAGCTCAGGGCCCCGAGCCAGTCGCGGGGCGGGGTCGCGGCGGCTCCAGTAAACAGGCTCCTCCATTCTGAAAAGAATTTGCTGACCCCACATTAACTGCCCGAAGTTTCAGTTCGACAAATCCACCCAGGCGCCTTCTTTTCCCCCCATGGCCCCGTCTGAGAAAAAGCCGTTTTCCCTTGTTAATCTAGTCATCGATACGGTGCTGACCGCATCTGCGTTCGGCATCTTCTATTGGCTGGTAAACTCGCATGTGCCCTCCCAGGACCCGGCCATGATCAAGCTCTGGGGCGGTCTCGGCGCCGGCTGCATGACGGGGGTTTTCTGGCTCGCCCTGCAGATGCTGAAGACCGTCTACCGCTTCCAGCGGGATTCGCGGAAATAAGGGGTCGCTCAGGCCTCAATCACCTCGTCCTTGTGGCGGCGTTTGAGCGACGCGGCCACGAGGATGGCGATTTCATAGAGTACAATCAGGGGCACGGCGAACAGCGACTGGTTGATCGGGTCGGGCGTAGGGGTGATCACCGCCGCGATGATGAAGATCACCACGATGGCATGCCGGCGGTATTTGCGGAGCGTCGCCACCTCGATCAAGCCCATGTAGACGGCCAGCACGATGAGCAGTGGAAACTCGAACGCCGCTCCCATGCCCAGCACCAGCCACATCAGCAGGCTGTAATAGCGGTCCGCCGTCCACATCACCGTATAACCGAGCAACTGGTTCAGTTCAAACGCCACCCGGATGGTGCTCGGCGTCAGGAGAAAATATCCAAACGCCGCGCCGCCGAGGAACAGCAGCATGGCCGCGACGCAGGTCGGCAGCAGCACCTTGATCTCCCGCTTGGTCAGGGCGGGGGCGATGAACTGCCCCACGAAAAACAGGATGAACGGCAGCGACAGCACCAGGCCGCCAATCAGACAGATGTCGATGATCACACTGAACACCCCCATCGGACTGTTGGTCACGAGGTCGGTGTTCATCTTCGGGTAATCCAGCCGCACCCGTTCCAGCGGCCAGCTCAGCACCTTGGCAAAATCGTCGACCCAA
>JANMVS010000285.1:0-7304 GCA_031392885.1 Verrucomicrobiota bacterium | reverse complement strand
TTCGCGGATGTGCGCGTGGTCGCGCGTCTCGACCGTGCAGACGGCATTGACGGCGGAAATGTCGGGCCCGCTGAAGGCGCGATCGTGCGCGATGTCCTTGAAACTGGCGCCGGATTCGGCGATGACGCGCGACAGCGCCGCCAGGCCGCCCGGGCGGTCGCTGATGATGACGGTGAAGCGCGTCATGCGGCCGTCGTTCACCAGGCCCTTCTCGATCACACGGCTGAGAATGGCGGGGTCGATATTGCCGCCGCAGACTACGAGCACGACCTTCTTGCCGCGCAGATCCGGCAACTGGCCAGCCATCATCGCGGCCAGCGGAGTGGCCGCGGCGCCTTCGACGACCGATTTTTCCAGCTCCACCATGCGCAAGATCGCAAGGGAGATCCAATCCTCGGTTACGCGCACCACGCGATCCACCCGCTTCTGGGCGATAGCAAAGGCATTTGCGCCAACCGTGAGGGTGGCCAGACCGTCGGCCAGGGTCGGCCGGCGCGGGACCTTCACCGGCTTGCCGGCGCGCAGGGCGGCGGAAAAATTGCCCGTTGCCACGCTCTCCACGCCGATGACCTGCACCCGGGGCCGCAGTGATTTCACCGCCAGGGCCACGCCGGCAATCAGGCCGCCGCCGCCCACGGGGCAGATGATCGCATCCAGGTCGGGCACCTGTTCCAGCACCTCGAGGCCCAGCGTGCCTTGGCCGGCGATGATATCCGGGGCATCGAAGCCGTGGATATAGGTCAGTCCCTCCTGCGCCACGAGTTCATCAGCCCGGGCGTGCGCCTCGGCAAAATCCCGGCCCTGAATGATCACGCGCGCGCCGATCCGGCGGCAGGTGCTCACCTTGATGAGCGGGGCATAATCGGGCATCACCACGGTCACGGGAATGCCCAGCAGCTTGCCGTGATAAGCCAGCCCCAGCGCATGGTTGCCGGCCGAGGCGGCGATCACGCCGCGTTTTTTTTGCGCCGGGGTCAGCCGCAGGAGTGCGTTGCGCGCCCCGCGCTCCTTGAAGGAGCCGGTGCGCTGCAGATTGTCGTGTTTGCAGAAAATCCGGGCGCCGGTGATTTCCGAGAGGGGAATCGATTCCGGGCAGGGTGTGACGACCACGCCGCCGGCAATGCGCCGGCGCGCGGCGCGGAGGTCGGCCAGGGTGACGGACGGGGGTGTTTTAATGGGGGGCTTTCTACCCGGGCCGCCGCCCCGTGCAACAAAGATGCGGCGCAACCATCTTGCCCGCTTGCCTCCGGGGCTGCAATAAATGCTGGTTGCCTCGCGTAGCCTGATTGGGGATCTGCCACGGGGTCCGATCGAGAGCCGAGCTTTCCCTTAAACCTCCGGCCGCTCAATTCCCGATTCTCGACCTGACCCCAGCGCTACACCTACTGAACCGCGCTTGCCCGGGAAAAGCCGGCCGGTTCGCGCCAGACCGCTGCTGGCTGTTACGGACCGGGCAAACTCACCGACCCGGGCGACGGGCACGACCTTCGCCCGCACCGGGTTCAAATGGATGGAGTGGGACACCTGCGCCAGGGCGTGCCCAGGCTCAGGTTCGGCCGGGGCGTCTCCACCGCCAGGTGAAAATGATTGCGCGTGACCCCGTAGGCATGCCCCCGCCAGTCGAACCTCCCGGCGGCGCATCCACCTCCCGCCGGTCGTTCCCCCGGTTGAGCACAGGGTAGCACGCCCCGGGGTATGCCAATCGCAATTTCCGCGCGCTGCCGCTACCCCAGAAACGCAGGCTTCTATTTCAGAATTCGGCTTCATGGCATTTCTCTTTCTGCAGCGTGATCATCGCCACGCCGTGCCGCGGGACTTCCACTTCAAACGCCTCCCCGAATGTGCCGATTTCCTGCTGCCTCCACAGCTCTCGGACGCGCTGCTTTCCGCTCACGCCGAGCTCCGTCCAGGCGATGGCCATGCGCCGCGGACGCGTTGAGAGATTGAACAAGCCCACCGCCTTCGAGCCGTCTTCGAGTTCCTTGATGAGCACGAATTCATCGCTGGTTTGGCGCAGGATCTTCGCCTGTTGGCCGAGCGGGTCCTGGTCCACGGCGATAACTTCGGCATTGCAAAGCACGTTGAGCGTGAAGGCGTCGAGTTTGGTCATGTCGCCGCTGAAAATGAGCGGTGCGGCCATGAGCGACCACAGGCTCATGTAGCTGTATTGTTCGTTCGGTGTGAGCGTCGTCCGCTTGCCCACCCCCATGCCGTGCGCGTCGCCGACCCAGCCGATGAGCAGGTAGTCCGGATCGTTCCACGCGCCGGGTTTGGCATATTCCCAATGGCGCGCGTTGCTGAGACCGATGCCGTAGAATCCGGGCAGCCGCGCGCCGCGCTCGAGGCCGAGATCGCCGGTGGTGCGCCAGCAATGCCCGACTTCGCCGCCCCATTTCCAAACGTCACCCATGCCGTATTGGCAGAGGTTGAAAACGATGTCGCGGTCGAGCTTCTGGAGTTCGGCCCACATTTGTTGATAGGGCTTTTTCAGATGATCAACGGTGTTGCCACCCGCCTTGCCCCCGTAGCTGCACCAGTCGTATTTCAGGAAATCAAAACCCCACCCGGCGAACGTGCGGGCATCCAACGCTTCATGCTGCCAGCTTCCTTCGAAACCCGCGCACGTCGTCGGCCCAGGCGAAATGTAAGTGCCCGCCTTAAGCCCCTGCGCGTGGATATAGTCCACCATTCCCTTGATGTCGGGGAAACGCTTGTTCGGCAGCAACCGTCCATCCGCGTCGCGCGCGGGCCCGCCGAGATCGGCCTCCTTCGCGCCGGGTTTCACCATCCAGCAATCGTCAATGTTCACATACTGGTAGCCATAGTCCGCCATGCCGGTGCTGATCATCTGATCCGCCGCGTTCCGCATGGTGGCTTCGGTGACACGGTCGTAGTGAATATACCAACTGTTCCAGCCCATCGGCGGTGTGAGCGCAAGCTGGTTGCCAACGATGATCCGGAACTCACGCTTCGCCTCACCGCGCGCGTTGCTTGCGATCAACGTCACGCGCTGTTCGCCAGCTTTCGCGATGCGGCCGGTGATGATGCCGGTCTGCGGATCCAACGCGAGTCCCGCCGGCAGATCATTCGCGCGAAACGTCATTGGCCGGACGCCCGTCGCCGGGATGCGATATAGGCATGGCGAACCGGGCCGCACGCCGTAAACGCGCGGACCGTTGATGCGTGGCTCCGGCGGTGCGAGCGGAGTCAACGCGATGAATTCCTCATTCACCAGGTCAGGCTTCATCGTTCTCGGCGGGACACCTTCGAACTCAAACGCCGCTTCCGCCCAATCCGCGTGATCAAAGCTCGTACCATCGCCCGCATCGGTGACGAGGAGTTCGAGCGCCTTCACCCCGGTGATATCCACGCGGCAGGCGCGGGCGGGCTGGCCCCAGCGGCAGACGTCGCTCTTCCATAGTTCGCGGCCATCACCGAAAACGGCAAACTCCAACGACGCCTGGTCGCTGTTGGCGTTGTCGTCCACGCCCACCTTCGCGGAGAAAACCTTCGTCCGACCATCAAGCGCAATCACGCACTCGCTATTCGCGTGCGTGCCGACGCCGCGCACGAACTTCGTGCCGCCGATACTCAGCGGTTTCTGGGTGACGGATTCGTTGGTGCGCGCTTGGCCCCAGCCGGCGGTCATGGCGCTGAGATCGAGTTCATCCAACCGCACCGTTGCGGCTTGGGCCGCAACCACCGTGACAAGAATTGCCGCACCGACGAGACGCGGTAGTAGTATGGCGATATTCATGGGGGCCGTGTCGCTGCTATGGCCTCTAATGCGCCCGCCGCCCCGTGCAACAAAGATGCGGTTACTTACCGGGCGGGACGACGTCCGGGTGCTCCGCCTGGTAGGCTTTCCTCGCCTCGGCTCGTTCCTGCTCGTTGAGCTGGCCGTCCCCATCTCGGTCGAACCGCTTGACCTGGGCCGCGCGGAACGCCTCGGCTTTGGCCCGTTCGGCCTCGTTCATGCGGCCGTCGCCGTCTTGGTCGAACCGCTTGAGCCTTTGCCCGCGCACCCGGTCGCTGCCGCCTTTTTGTCGGAATTTCTCCCGGGCTTTCCCCATTTCAGCGCGCTCGGCGGCGTCGAGTTTCCCGTCACCCTCCTTGTCGAAGCGTTTGATCCTTTCCTCCCGGCGTTTCGCCATTTGATTGGAACGGTCGGCGGGCGGGCTTCCGGCCTTGGCCTCAGCTTGTGCGGTCGCGGGTATGGTCAGGAACGTGGCGGACAAAAGGGCGAGGAAGACAGAGCTGGCTTTCATAAAGCGAAGGGGGTTATAGGGGTGATGTGGCCTAGACAAGACGAACGATTTTCCCAACAGTAACTAGTCCAAGCCTTCCGACCATGTATCAGGTTACTTTTTCCGAACAAAGCATGCGCGAGCTCAACCAGCTCGACAAACTGGCGCAGTTGGCCGTGATCGAGCCGATCAGCCTGATCCGGCCCGTCGATCTGGCCAATCCGCGCGAACCGCTCGGCCGTTTCCATCGCGCCGGGAAATACTTCTACCGGCTGCGGGCCGGGGAGTTTCGCTTCTATTTCGAGGTCAAGGGAGAGACCCTGCACACGCACTACATCCTGCACAAATCCTCCCTGGAAGACTGGCTGTTCCGGATGAAACTGCCGGTGTCCGAGCAGCAACTGGTGGAGCAGGATTCCAAGTTCTGGAAATACCTCGAGAGTCTCACCAAGTAACGCCGCCATGTCCGACCTCGAGCAGCGCGACAATCCCTACAACGTCACCCAGGCGAGCCGGATCTATTTCCTGCCGAACCTGATGACCGCCGGCAATCTCTTCTGCGGCTTCGTTGCCGTCATCAAATGCATCCAGGCCCGGCTCATCGCGGATGGCGGGGAATACGCCCTGCAACACCCGCACCTCTCCTGGAACACGCTCTTCACCGAGGCGGTTTGGCTGATTCTGGCGGCCGTGGTCTTCGACTCACTCGACGGCCGGTTGGCGCGCATGGGTGGCCGCACCTCGCTGTTCGGGGCGGAGTTTGATTCGCTGGCGGACGTGGTGTCGTTCGGCATGGCCCCGGCGTTGATGGTTTTTTTCCTGATTCTGGCCCCGCGCGGGGAATACCAGTGGTTTCGGGAGCTGGGCTGGGTCATTGCGTTCATCTACCTGCTCTGTGGCGCGGTGCGGCTGGCCCGTTTCAATGTCATTACCAACCCCCTCCTCCATCGGGCTGAGGCGGAGTCGAGCAAGGACTTTGTCGGGCTGCCCATCCCCGCCGCCGCCGGGACGGTCGCCACGCTGGTCCTCCTGCTGATGAATATGGCGGCCAATGCCCGGGAACTGCGCCAGTTGACCCTCACCCTGCCCCTGCTGCTCATTCTCGTGTCATTCCTGATGGTCAGTACCGTCCGCTACCCCAGCTTCAAGCAGGTCAATTGGGAGATGAAGACCCGCTTCCGGTCGTTTGTCGGGGTCATCGTCGTCGGCGTCGTGGTCTGGCGGCTGCAGGAGATCGCTTTTTTCTTCCTGTTTCTGGCTTATATTTTCTATGGCCTCTTTGCCCATTATCAGCGCGGCGTCCGCCACGTCCAAATGCGCGTCCTGCGCCGGAAGGTGGTGAAGATGAAGCAGGAAACTTCCGAATAACTTTTTACTGTGAACAAATCCGGGGTTATTCGCGGTTGTTCCGGGGCGGTTCACACCCCGGCGGGCTCTGTCCCCAGGGGAGAGATCCGGGGTTATTGGCAAAATCACCGCCCATAATAATACGAATAATTCCTTATTGAATACCTCTCTAATCATCCTTTGTTAGTTAAAAGCACATCAACGCCCCAGCCCGATGAAATTTAAGATCAACCGCGACCACTTCAGCAACGGCCTGGCCCAGGTCCTCAACGTGGTCGGCTCCAAGGCCGCCATGCCCATTTTGAGCAATGTCCTGATTGAGGCGGAGAAGGACTGCATTTCGCTTACCACCACCAATCTGGACCTGGGGATTCGCTGCAAGATCAAGGCTGAGGTCAAGGAAGGCGGTGCCGTTACCCTGCCGGTCAAGCGCCTCGCGACCATCGTGCGGGAGTTGCCCAACGTGGATGTATCCTTCGACTCCTCCGCCGCCCACCAGGTGAAGATTGCGTCCGGCGGCTCTAACTTTCGCATCATGGGCATCGGCGCCGAGGAGTTCCCGAAGCTCCCCGACTCCACGGACGACAAAACGTTTACCCTCGAGCAGGGCGAGGTGGCCACGATGCTGAGCAATGTTTCCTACGCGCAGTCGAACGACGAGACCCGCTACATCCTCAACGGGGTCTATTTCAACTTCAAGGACGGCAAGCTGGCACTCGTCGCCACCGACGGCCGCCGTCTGGCGCTGGTCAGCAAGGAACTGGCGGTGCCCGCCGGCAGCGCCGGAGCCATCATTTTACCGGCCAAGACCGTGGCCGAACTCCTGCGGCTCCTCGGCAAGGGCGAGAAACTCACGGTCGCCTTCAATGAACGCCGCGCCGCCTTCCAGATTGATACCGGCAAGGACACCAGCGGACTGACCGACAACATTTACCTGTTCTCCAAGGTGGTCGAGGGCAACTACCCGAACTACCAGCAGGTCATTCCGAAAGAGACACACCAACGCATCAAGCTCGAGCGGGAGCTGTTCCTGCAATGCGTGCACCGCGCGGCGCTGGTCACTTCCGAAAAATCCAATTCGGTCAAAATCAAGCTTTCCACCAATCTGCTCGAGATCACCGCCGCCTCCCCGGATTTCGGCGAGTCGCACGAGTCGATGGCGATTTCCTACAGCGGCCCCGAGCTGCAGGTCGCATTCAACCCCCAGTTTGTCATGGATCCGCTCCGGGCGCTGACGAAGGACGAGGTATTTTTTGAGCTCAAGGACGAGGTCAGCCCCGGCGTATTCAAGACGCTGGAAAGCTTTGTCTGCGTGATCATGCCGGTGCGCCTGAGCTGAGAACCGCCATGAAACGATTGGTGGAGCGGCTTGTCCCCAAGACGCGCGTTGGTCTGCCAGCAACGCAACGCGTGTTGGGGGCAACGCGCTCCACCCCCTGATTATGTCGGAAGAGCTCTCCCTGCTCCTCGCGCCGGCCCTGGCGGTCCTGCTGCTGCTGTTCTACATCAACCTGCGGGTGGCCTCGCCCATTCTGGCGATTCCGATCCGTTGGTTGCGCTGGATTCTTTTTGCAATCTTCACCGCGCAGGCCAACGAGCAACTCGCGCTGGTCGACCGGCCGTTCTGGGTCATCGCGGTCGTGGTCTTTATTCTCTGGTTCCTGCTCGAGGCCGGTTTCAACTGGCTGAAAGTCAGCGCCATCAGCCTCA
>JANMVS010000283.1:0-15657 GCA_031392885.1 Verrucomicrobiota bacterium | reverse complement strand
ATCGCGGCAAAAACCGGCTGGCTGACGTTCAATTTCTTGCGGATTGATCGCACCTGCGAGGGCGTCAGCGATTTGACCGGCGGGGGCAACGGCATCGTTGCCGTGCGCAGGGTGAGCTTTTGCTTGCCCGTCAGGTGCTGGGCGAACGCCTCGACGCTGCCGACGAGATCGTCGGCGTTGAACTCAATGTCCTTGGTTTTCATGTCTGAATTCTCGTTTGATGGTTTCGACGGCGGCCCTCAACCGTTTCTCCTGATCCGGGGTGAGGTTCTCCGACTTGGCTTTGGTATAAATGTAAAAGAAAATGACCGTGTGGTGCTGGGGAAGATAGAGGTAGATGACCCGTGCGCCGCCTGAACGGCTCCGGCCCTGCAAAGCCATCCGCACCTTGCGCAGGCCCTGCAAGCGCGGGATAATATCACCCTTCTCCGGGTCTTTCAGCAGGTCGTTTTGAAGTTGGTTGAGATAATAGTCATCGGTGATCTGCGTAACGAGGCTGGTAAACAGCGGCAGTTCGATGAAGGTGAGTTTCATCTAACCCTTACACTGTAAGGGTAGCTTTTCAAGCTGGGTCAATCCTATTTTAAAGACGTGCCTCTGCCCCTGTGTCCTCCCCTCGGCTTGCCTCGCGCTCTGCGTGCCCCATATCCCTCTCTCCGCTGCCGCTCCGCTTCAGCCTACCGCGTTCCGTGGTGGTGCCATGTGTCTGCGGCACATGGCGGAGAGGGAGGGATTCGAACCCCCGGTAGGCTTGCGCCTACACGTGCTTTCCAAGCACGCGCATTCGACCACTCTGCCACCTCTCCGTGACGGGCCTAAGGGTCGAGTTAAGGTAAAACTCTTCCCCCCGGTCAACGGAAATTCCTCGACGGCGAAATCATTCTAATATGGCACGTTTCGTAATCAAAACCTCCTTGCATGGGTTAAGTGGGTTGGTAGCTTGGGTCGATTTTCTAATTAAATGGTCACCGCCAACTCCGAGTTCGCCTATAACAGCAAAATTGAAGGGGACATTATCGTCACCCGGGCGGACGCGGCTATCAACTGGGTCCGGACCAACTCCATGTGGCCCATGCCGATGGGTCTGGCCTGCTGCGCGATCGAGTTGATGGCGTCCGCCGCGAGCCGGTTCGATATCGCCCGGTTTGGCGCCGAGGTCATGCGTTTTTCGCCCCGCCAGTCTGACTGCATGATCGTGGCCGGGACGGTCACCTACAAGATGGCCCCCGTGGTCCGCCGGATTTACGACCAGATGGCCGCCCCAAAGTGGGTCATCGCCATGGGCGCCTGCGCCTCTTCGGGCGGCATGTATCGTAGCTACGCCACCTTGCAGGGCGTTGATCGCATTATCCCCGTCGATGTCTATATTAGTGGCTGTCCGCCGCGCCCCGAGGCCCTCCTCGACGCCCTGATGAAGCTTCAGTCCAAGGTTAAAACCGAGCGCGCAGCATCCAAGCTGTTCAGCGCTTAACCTTGCCTCCTGCCGCGCATGACCACCGACGTCGACCTCACGACAGCCGTTAGCCAGCAATTTCCCTCGGCCACGCCCCGGGCCAGCCTCGACTGCCCGGCGTTTAATGTCCCGGCGGGCGACGTACTGGCCCTGCTCCAGGGCCTGCGCGACACCCAGGGCTTTGATTTTCTGATGGACCTGACCGCCATTGACTGGAGTGCGGAAAAATCGCCGCGCTTCACGGCGGTATGGCATCTCTATTCGAGTACAAAACACACCTATGTCCGGGTGGCGGCCGACTGTGCCAGTGACGCCGAACCGGCCATGCCGACCACCAGCGGGCTGTGGGCCGGCGCCGACTGGCACGAGCGTGAGTGCTACGACATGTTCGGCATCAAATTCGAGGGTCATCCCGACCTGCGCCGGATATTAATGTGGGACGGGTACCCCTATTTTCCCCTGCGCAAGGAATTCCCCCTCGCCGGCCTGCCCACGGTGCTGCCGGACCCGGAGATCTCGGCCGAGACCGGCACCGGCGTCATCTCGGCGCCGATGGCCGGGGGGCCGTTTGTCGCGCCCCCCGGCGGGCCAATGAGCGAGGCCGAGCCCCGGGCCAAGGACGAGGCGTGGAACGAGAAACACGAGAAGCCGGAATGATTTTCATGGCCACAAAAAGTCGCAAAAAGGCGCAAAAAATATGCGGGGCGTGTCAGCCTGAGCGCCGCGAAGGATCCAGCATGATGTGCGCTCGCGGTTGTGCTGATGGATTCTTCGCTCCGCTCAGAATGACAGTTTCTGGGATTTCTTCCGTGTGTTCCGTGGACGGTAACCCTCTATTTTGATGGCCACTGATTTCTCCTATCCCGATGCCGCCGCCAAGGCCGCCCACGCCCGCCCTGAGCCGGTCGATGGGCGGCCGAAGGACTTGGCGCCGGAGAGGATGTCGCTCTCCATGGGACCGTCGCATCCATCGACTCACGGCGTCCTGCGCATCCAGTTCGAGCTCGATGGCGAGGTCGTGACCAAGGCCGACCCGGTCATCGGCTACCTGCATCGCGGCGATGAGAAGATCGCGGAAAACATGACTTACAACCAGTTCGTGCCCTACACGGACCGGCTGGATTACATCGCGCCCCTCGCGAACAACATGGCTTATGCCATCGCGGTCGAGCGCCTGGCGAAACTCGAGGTGCCGGCCCGCTGCCAGGCCATCCGGGTGCTCACGGCGGAAATGGCCCGCGTCTCCTCCCATCTCATGGGCTTGGGCGCCTTCGGCATCGATGTCGGCGCGTGGACGGTGTTCATGTACTGCTTCGAGGAGCGCGAGAAGCTCTACAAGCTTTTCGAAGAGCTGACCGGGGCGCGCTTTACCACCAGCTACAGCCGCATCGGTGGCCTGCAGCGCGACGTGCCCGAGGGCTGGACGCAGAAAGTGGACGCCTTTACGGATCAGTTCCTCCCGATCCTCGACGAGATCCTGTCGATGCTGACTCGCAACAAGATCTTCCTCGACCGCACGGTGGACATCGGCGTCATCTCGCGGGCCGACGCCATCGCCTACGGCCTGAGCGGTCCGAACCTCCGGGGTTCCGGTGTGGCGAACGACCTGCGCAAGGACTGCCCGTACAGCGGCTATGAACAATATCAATTCGACGTGCCGGTGGGCGCGAAGGGCGATTGCTACGACCGTTACCTCTGCCGGGGCGAGGAAATGAAGCAGTCCATCCGGATCATCCGGCAGATCGTGAAGAATTTTCCCGGCGGCGACTGGTATGCGCGGGAGGCCCGCAAAATTTTCGCGCCGCCGAAGGAAAAGATCCTCACGTCGATGGAGGAGCTCATCAACAACTTCATGATCGTCACCGAGGGCCCGCAGATGCCGGCGGGCGAGGTCTATTTTGAGGCCGAGAACCCGAAGGGCGTGCTCGGATTTTATATCGTGAGCAAGGGCGGCGGCGTCCCTTACCGGATGAAGATCCGCAGTCCCTCGTTCTGCAACCTGAGCATCCTCCCCAAGCTGTGCGTAGGCAACATGGTGTCCGACGTCGTCGCCATCCTCGGCTCGCTCGACTTTGTCATGGGCGAGTGCGACCGCTAAGAAACTGCGGAGCAATTTTTTGATGAATCTCAAACCCGCCACCTTCCAGCAGATCGACGAGGTCATCACCCATTACCCGGTGAAGCGCAGCGCCGTGCTGCCCCTGCTGCATTTGATCCAGGAGGATGCCGGGTGGATTTCCCCCGAGGCCATCGAGTGGGTCGCCGCAAAGCTCGAACTGCAGCCGATCAACATCTACGAGGTCGTCACCTTTTACCCGATGTTCCGGCAAAAACCGATCGGGCGCCGCCACATCAAGGTCTGCCGCACGCTCTCCTGTGCGCTGACTGGCGGCTACAAGGTGTGCGACGAGTTTCAGAAACAGTTCGGGTGTCACCGCGGTGAAATCTCGCCCGATGGCGAAGTCACGATCGACTTTGTCGAATGTCTTGCCAGTTGCGGCACCGGCCCGGTGGTGATGATCGACGACGACCTCCATGAAAAAATGGATGCCGGCAAGGTGCAGCAACTCAGCAACCAAATCAAAGCCGGGGCGCAAACCCGGACCCGCCCATGAAAAAATACCGCATCCTGCAGGTTCCACCCATTCGCTTTGGCCTCGTGCTCGGCCTGATCAACGGCTTTGTCGGCATGATCGTTGCGCCGATCATGCTGGCGACCCTGGGCGCCGCCTTTACGATCGCCGACACCACTTATGCGCCCAAGTTGCTGGGCATTCCCTGGCTGTTCGCCGGCGCGGCCTCGCTCTTTATGCCGTTCATCCACGCGATCGGCGGTTTCCTGGTCGGGGTCCTCCTGGCCATGGTCTACAACCTTGCCGCCCGCTGGACCGGCGGCATCGAGATCGTCCTCGACGACAAAGCCTGATTTTCCGCGCCATGCCCGCTCCCGTCCAACGCCGCCTGATCTTCGCTCACATCGATGAGCCCGGCTACACCAACGACCTTGCCTGTTACCAAAAGCACGGCGGCTACGCGGTGCTGAAGAAAGCCTTGGCCCGTCCGCCGGCGGAACTGATCGACGAGGTCAAGAAGTCCGGCCTGCGCGGCCGCGGCGGCGCGGGTTTTTCCTGCGGCCTCAAGTGGACTTTGGTCGACCGCAAAAGCGGCAAGCCCATTTATCTCATCGTCAATGCCGACGAGTCCGAGCCGGGCACGTTCAAGGACCGCTACATCATCCACCAGGACCCGCACCAGCTGATCGAGGGCACGATGATTTCCTGTTTCGCGAACAACGTGCAGCAGGCCTACATCTACATCCGCGGGGAGATGCCCCACGGCGCCCGCATTTTGGAAAAGGCTCTCGCCGAGGCGCGGGCGGCCCATCTCGTCGGGAAAAACATCCTCGGGTCGGGCTACTCCTGCGACATTTTCGTCCACCGCGGCGCCGGCGCCTACATCTGCGGCGAGGAGACCGGCCTGATCGAGTCGCTCGAGGGCAAGCGGGCCAATCCGCGCATCAAGCCACCGTATTTTCCCGCCGTCCTCGGACTCTACCAGTGCCCGACGATCGTGAACAACGTCGAGACGCTCTGCCATGTGAAGCACATCGCGGACTTCGGCGGCGAAACCTACGCGAACATCGGCACGCCCAACAACACCGGCACGCGGATTTTCTGTGTGTCCGGGCAGGTGCAGCGACCCGGTTACTACGAATTCGAGGCGGGCAAGATCACCCTGGGCCAGCTGCTCAACGAGGTCTGCGGCGGTCCCTTGCCGGGGCGCACATTCAAGGCGGTCATCCCGGGCGGTTCCTCGGCCAAGATTCTCCGCTTCGGCGAACGCTTCAAGGGCAAGCGCAAGGTCGGCGCGGAACTGGTCGACTACGACTGGGGCGTCGAGGATGTCCCGATGGATTTCGATTCGCTCGGCATGATCGGCACGATGGGCGGCTCCGGTGGGGTCATCGTGATGGACGACACGGTCAACATGGTGGAGGCCCTGGCCAACCTCAACGCCTTCTACTCGCACGAGAGCTGCGGCCAGTGCACGCCCTGCCGCGAGGGCTCGCTCTGGATGAAGAAGATCACCACCCGCATGGTGCACGGCGCCGCCCGGACCGAGGACGCCGCCCTGCTCAAGAGCGTGGCCGACCAGATTCCCGGGCGCACGATCTGCGCTTTCGGGGAAGCCTGCTCGTGGCCGACCCAGAGTTTCCTGGCGAAGTTTGGCGACGAATTCAAAAACTACCCGGAGACCAAGCAAACGGCGAAATCTGCCGGCACGGTCGAACTGGTCTGATTAAGAAACCACAGAATACACAGAACACACGGAATGAAAAACAGGTTTGAGTCTGCCTTCTGTGTTTTCCGTGTATTCTGTGGTTAATTATTTTTCCTGAGATGATCCAACCCGCCAAACCCGACCTCGTGACCGTCAATGTTGACGGCCGGGACATCGCCGTGCCGAAGGGCACGAACATGATCGAGGCCGCCCGCCTGGCCAGCGTCGAGGTGCCGCATTACTGTTACCATCCCAAGCTGACGGTTTCGGGCAATTGCCGGATGTGTCTCGTCGAAATGGGTATGCCGGCCATCGATCCCGCCACCAAGGCGCCCCTGATCGACGCAGCCACGGGCAAGCAGAAGATCAACTGGATGCCGCGCCCGACGATTGCCTGCGCGACCAACGCCTCCCCGGGTCTCCACATCCGCACCAACACGCCCGCGGTGCAGGAATGCCGCAACAGCGTCACCGAGTTTCTGCTCATCAACCATCCGCTGGACTGCCCGATCTGCGACCAGGCCGGCGAATGCAAGCTGCAGGAGCACTCCACCGCCTACGGTCGCGGCTACTCGCGCTTTGTCGAACAGAAGAATGTGAAGCCCAAGCGCACCCAGCTGGGGCCGCGCGTCACGCTCGACGACGAGCGCTGCATCCTCTGCTCGCGTTGCGTGCGTTTCAGCAAGGAGGTCGCGAAGGATGACGTGCTCGGCTTCATCGATCGCGGCAGCTACAGCACCCTGACGTGCTACCCGGGCAAGCAACTGGAGAACAATTACTCGCTCAACACGGTCGACCTCTGCCCGGTCGGCGCGCTCACGAGCACTGATTTCCGTTTCAAGATGCGCGTCTGGTTTCTGAAGCAGACCCCGAGCATCGATGCCGAATCTTCGGTCGGGGCGAACACGGAGGTGTGGAGCCGCGAGGGTGTGATCTACCGCATCACCCCGCGCCAGAACGATGAGGTGAACGACACGTGGATGGCCGACTCCGGCCGCGGGCTCTTCAAGTCGGTGCAGGCCGCTGACCGTCTTACCGCCGCATCGATCAACGGCGTGACTTCGACCAATGAAATGGCTCTCAAGGCGGCCGCGGATTTGTTGGTAGGGCGAGTCGGCTCGGGCGCGCCGCGCGCAACGACCACGGCTCGTCCGGACTCCGTCGCCAAGGCTAGGGAGTCCAAGGAGGACTCGCCCTACCCGAAGGGCGTGGCCATCGTCGGTTCGGGCCGCAGCTCCGTGGAGGAACAGTTCCTCACCCGGAAGATTGCCGCGGTGATCAAAGCCCCGGTTTCGCTGGTCAGCCGGGTGGGGCCGGGCGACCGCATCCTCGTCTCGGCCGATCGCAACCCGAATGTGCGGGGTGCGCTGGTGGTTGGTCTGATTAATTCATTACCTGAATCTGGCGGCGCGACGACCTCGTCGCGGATGGCCGACGGCGGCGGGGTCGCCGCCGCTCCAGTTGTCATCGGCGGTCTCGCTGGACTTGCCGCCGGCATCGATACCGGCAAGGTGCAGACGGTCTTATCTGTCGGCGAAGATCTGCCGGCCGCCGGCTTGACGGCGGCGCAGCTGGCCAAAGTTTCGATCATCTACCTGGGCACTCACCAGAATGCGACCAGCGCCGCGGCCCAGGTGGTTATCCCGACCCTCACGGTTTTTGAGAAGAGTGGCACGTTGGTGAACCAGCAGTTCCGCCTCCAGAAATTCGCCAAGGCGGTGCCCGGTCCGGCGACGGTCGCCGATGATCTGGTGACACTCAGCCGCTTGCTCGCGGCCGTCGGTGCCGCCCCGGTCCCCGCCGAACTCGGCCCGCTCTGGTCCGTGCTCGCGACTGAGGTGAAGCCATTGGCGGCCGTCACCTACGCCAATCTCCCCGCCACCGGCCTGCTGCTCGACAGTACCGCGTGGGCCACCCTGCCCTACGTCGAGGGCGAGACGCTGCACTTCAAACCCGCCGCTCCCGCAACCGCCTGACATGTTGACTGACATACAATGCCAACTGGCAGGGGCCGTTGCCCCCAACGGCCCTGGGGCGCTTGAGGGCAAGCGCCCCTACCGTACGACCGATGGAATCGACAGCGGCAGGGTAGGGATGGACCGCCGGTCCATCCGCGAACGTGTTTCGGCGCGCCCAGCGTTCGCGCCCTGCCATTGAAAGCCAACTTCATCGCGTCATGATCGAATCCTGGCAAAATCTCCCTCCGCTGGTGCAGATGGTCATCAAAGGCCTCGCGGTGATCGGCTTTATCTTTCCGTTTGGCGGGGCGTGCTCGTTGGTGGAACGCAAGATCTCGGCGTGGATGCAGGGTCGCCACGGACCGAACCGGGCCATTCCCTTCTGGTTTGCCTGGATGCCTGTGGTCGGCCCGTTTCTGCAGCGTCTGGGCGTGTTCCACCTGATGGCGGACGGCGGCAAGATGTTCTTCAAGGAAGACCCCATCCCAGGCCACGTGAACAAATTCTACTTCGTCCTCGCCCCCATCGTGGCGATGATTCCGGCTCTGACCACGGTGAGCGCCGTGCCCTTTGGCGCCTACCTCAACGAGGCCGGACAACTCGCACCGCTGGTGCTGGCCAACGTCGATGTGGGAATTCTCGCCGTGTTCGCGGTGTCCTCGCTCGGCGTCTACTCGCTCATTCTCGCCGGCTGGGCGTCCAATTCGAAGTATCCCTTCCTGGGCGGCGTGCGCGCCTCGGCGCAGCTCATCTCCTATGAGCTTTCGATGACGCTTTCCGTGCTACCGGTGTTCCTGTGGGTCAACGCCCCCGGGGGCAACGGCACGCTCAGCCTTTTCGATGTCGTGCAGGCCCAGTCGGGCTCGTGGCCTGCCTGGAGCGGTCTCTGGTTTATCTTCACCATGCCGGTCGCGGCGATCGTTTTTCTGATCTCACTCTTCGCCGAGACCAACCGCCTGCCGTTCGACATGGCCGAGGGCGAGGCCGACCTCGTCGGTGGCTTCCATACCGAATACGGCTCGTTGAAATGGGGCCTCTTCTTCGTGGCCGAGTATGGCCACATGCTGATCGGCTCCGCCGTGTTTGTCCTGCTGTTCCTCGGCGGCTGGAACCCGCTCCCGTGGGTGCCGCTGGCCGACGTCGCGGCCTGGCTCCACCTGGCCGGCCAGCCGTTTGTCCTCGGGGCGCTCTCCCTCGCCATTTTCCTGGGCAAAGTGATGTTTTTCATCTTCCTGTTCATGTGGGTGCGCTGGACCGTACCGCGCTTCCGTTACGACCAGGTGATGAAACTCGGCTGGCAAAAGCTGCTGCCGCTCGCCATCGGCAACCTTATTTTCTATGCGCTGGTCATCGCGTGGATTCAGACCAGGAATTGACTACGGATTTCACCATGGCCTACGTCGTCGAACGCAAACCTCTCACTCTCGCGGAACGGCTTTACCTGCCGCAGATCTTCGCGGGCCTGCGGATCACGCTGAAGCACCTGTTCGCGCCCAATGTGACCTTGCAATACCCCGAGGAACGGCCCGTCATCCCGCCGGGTTATCGCGGAGTGCCGACGCTCGTGCTGGACCCGAACGGCCGCGAGAAATGCGTGTCCTGCCAGCTCTGCGAATTTGTCTGCCCGCCCAAGGCCATCCGGATCACGCCCGGCGAGGTGCCCGCCGATCAGCCGGAGCACGCCCACGTCGAAAAGGCCCCCAAGACCTTCGATATCGACATGCTGCGCTGCATTTACTGCGGCCTGTGCCAGGAGGTCTGCCCGGAGGAGGCCATTTTCCTGCAGAATCAATATTCCCTGAGCGGCTACACCCGCGCCGAGCTGGTCAACGACAAGGCCCGGCTCTACGAACTCGGCGGCACGCTGCCCGACCAGCATCATAAATGGGACAAGAAGAAAGCCGCCGCGGAGCACGGCAACACCCACTGATGAAAACAACGAGCGAGCATCGAGTAGCGAGGAGCGAGCATGGCCGGATCAATCCGGACGTATGCGGCTTGGCTTCGTCTACTCGCTACTCACTACCCGCTACTCGCTACCGACCTGCCGATGTCTGACTTCCTTTTCTACACCTTCGGTTTCCTCACGCTCGCCAGCGCCGCGCTGGTCGTGGTGAGCAAGAATCCGGTCAACGCCGCGATGTGCCTCCTCCTGAGCCTCATCGGGGTGGCGGGCCTGTTTGTGCTGCTCAATGCCGCGCTGCTGGCGTTCGTCCTGCTGCTGGTCTACGCCGGCGCGGTCGTCGCGCTCTTTCTCTTCATCATCATGTTGCTCGACACCCGGCCGGGCAGGCAAAAACCGTTCAAGAAAACCACCCTCGCGGCCGCCACGATCGGCGGTGCCCTCCTGGTGGTCGGCGTGCTGTCCCTTTACCATCGGGCACAGTTTCCTGCCGCCGCCCCGGGTGCGGCCCCGACCCTCAAAAATTACGCGGAGCAGCTTTTCACCACCTACCTCCTGCCGGTGCAAATGGTGGGCTTCATGCTGCTGATCGCCATGCTCGGGGTGATTGTCCTGAGCAAAAAATTCCAAACGCCGGAGGACGCGTCATGATGATCGGCCTCAACCACTACCTGCACCTGAGCGCCCTGCTCTTCGCCTTGGGCTTTCTCGGCGTGCTGCTGCGCAAGAACACGCTCGTGGTTTACATGTGCCTTGAGCTCATGCTCATTGCCTCGACCCTCGCGCTGGTCGCGTTCTCACATTTCAACGGCACCCTTGATGGCAACGTCTTTGTTTTCTTCGTCCTCACGATTGCGGCGGCCGAGGTCGCGGTCGGCCTCGCCATCATCGTCGCGCTGTTCCGCCAGCGCCACACCGTGCAGCTCGAGGAATTGAACCATCTGAAGCATTAACCACGGATGAACCCGGAGACACACGGATTTGCGCTGGGTCACTGCCCTGAGGTAGGGACGGACTGCTGGGCCGTCCGCGCACGTGTTGCGGCGGGCCCAGCGGTCCCGCCCGACCGCTTACTTTCCTGATGGCTCCTGTCCAAACCGCCCTCGCCATTCTGCTCCTGCCGCTCGCCGCGGCGGTGGTGATTGCGCTGTTCCTGCGCCAGCGGGGAGCCGTGGCCTCCTGGGTTTCCACCGGCACCGCCGGTGCCATTGCGGGGCTTTCGCTGCAGCTGATTTTCGGCGGTGAACGCAATTTTCCCGCTTCGTGGGAATGGCTGCGCTTCGGCGACTTCGTCGTCTCGCTCGGCATCAAGTTCGACGACCTCGCGGCACTGATGCTGTTTGTCGTCAGCTTCGTCGGCTTTTTGATCCATGTCTTTTCCCTCGGTTACATGCACGACGACCAGGCGCGGGCGCGGTTCTTTGGCGGTCTGTCCATCTTCATGTTCTCGATGCTCGGCATCGTGCTCGCCGACAATCTGTTCATGATTTTCATTTTCTGGGAGCTGGTCGGTTTCAGCTCCTGGCTGCTGATCAACCACTATCATGAGAAGCAGTCCGCGGCCGACGCGGCGAAGAAGGCCTTCATCGTCAACCGGGTCGGGGACTTCGGATTTCTGCTCGGCATCATCATGTGCTATTGGAGCAACGGCACGGTGAACCTCACGGAACTCGGCGAGCATCACATCTACAGTACCCTGATCGCCCTGCTGCTGTTCTGCGGCGCGATGGGCAAGTCGGCCCAGATGCCGTTGCAGGTCTGGCTGCCCGATGCGATGGAAGGCCCGACGCCCGTTTCCGCCCTGATCCATGCGGCCACGATGGTCGCGGCCGGGATTTACATGCTGTGCCGGATCAACGTCCTGATGGTGCCCGAGGCGCTCACGGTCATCATGTGGGTCGGCACCATGACGGCGCTCTACGCCGCGCTCTGCGCCATCGTGCAGCGCGACATCAAGAAGGTCTTGGCCTACTCGACCCTCTCGCAGCTCGGTTACATGGTCGCGGCGTTCGGGCTCGGGTCGCTCACCCTCCCGCACGGGACGGGCGGCCCGGTCCACGGGCTGGCCATGGCGGCCGGCGTGGGCGCGGCGATGTTTCATTTGACCACGCATGCGTTTTTCAAGGCCCTCCTGTTCCTCGGTTCCGGCTCGGTGATCATCGGCTGCCACCATGAGCAGGACATCTTCAAGCTGGGCGGGCTGCGGCAGAAGATGCCGGTGACCTTTTTTACCTTCACCCTCGGCGTGCTCGCGATCATCGGGATGCCCGGCCTTGCAGGTTTCTTCTCAAAGGACGCGATCCTCTGTCTCGCGATGGAGAAGAACACTGCGGTGTTCGCCATTCTCGCCTTCACCGCCGTGCTGACCTCGTGCTACATGGTCCGGATGTGGAAGATTACCTTCTTCGGCGAGGCCCGCTCGGACAGTGCGTCCCATGCGCATGAGAGCGGCCTGTCGATGACGCTGCCGCTGGTGGTTCTTGCCGTGCTCTCCGTCGCCGGTGGTTACTCCGGCGTGTTCGGCAAGCTGGCTGGCTCAGTGGCGCATCTCGTGCCCGAGGCCGAGGGCTCCGCCCACACGACGATTCTGCTCGTCTCGCTGGCCGTCATGCTGGCCGGTGCGGGCTCGGCGTGGTTCTTCTACCCGCCGGCGGCGACGGATGCGCTGGAAGCAAAAGCCCGCTTCGTGTTCGGTGCGCTCACCGGGCTCAAGGAATCATTCGACCGCTGCTACAATTACTACGTGGCGAAAATCCAGCAGCGCTTTGCCATGCTGCTGAATTTCCTTGAGCAGATCTTTCTCGCCGGACTGCTCATTCGCGGCTTCGCGGGTTTCGTCGGCCTGGTCGGCTACGGGGCCCGGGCGCTCTACACCGGCAGTCTGCACACCTACGTCTACTGGTTCCTGATCGGGGCTGCGCTCCTCTGGGCCTTCGCCGCCGGAGTTTTCTGACATGAATGAAATCCGAGTGAATTCTTTCTCCCATGCATCCCAAGGTGGCACCCGGCCTCCGGACGGGTTTTCCCCTGCGCGCATCCTGAAAACGCGTCCGGAGGCCGCGTTCCACCTTAATTCCCTGTGATCTTCTCCAATCCCCAACTGCTGCAGCTTGCCATCGCCACCCCGCTCGGGGCGGCGATCATCATGGCCTGCGGGCTGCCCAAGCGGTTTTCCACCAAGCTCGCCGCCGCCGCCTTTATCATCCCGGCGCTGATCGCGCTCTGGCTTTGGCAGGAATACCCGGCCGAGGGTGGCACGGCCTATCACTACCTGAGCAGTGTCGACACGGGCCTCGGGTTTTTCGGCATCAATCTGAAGCTCGGCCTCAACGGCATCGCCCTCCCGATGTTCCTGCTCACGGCCATCGTCGGGTTGGCCGCCGGGCTCTACGCCCTGCGCTCGGGCGCCGAGCGGCTGAAGCTGTACCTCATGCTGCTGCTCATCATGCAGGGCGGTTTGCTCGGCGTGTTCGCCTCGGTGGACGTGTTTTTCTTCTACTTCTTCCACGAGCTCGCCCTGATCCCGACCTTTCTCATGGTGGGCATCTGGGGTGGCCGGGACCGCAATTATGCCGCGATGAAGCTGACCATCTATCTGACACTCGGGGCGATGCTCTCGCTCCTGGGACTCATCGCCATCTATGTGCAGAGCGGGGCGAACACTTTCGACCTGGTTGAGCTGAAGCGCGCGGTGGCTCACGTCGGCCTGCATGCTTCGACGCAAAAATACATCTTCGGGCTGTTGCTGTTCGGTTTCGGCACGCTGGTTTCCCTCTGGCCGTTGCACACGTGGGCCCCGCTTGGTTACGGCGCCGCGCCCTGCTCGGCGGCCATGCTGCATGCCGGGGTGCTCAAGAAATTCGGTCTCTACGGCCTGGTCCAGATCGCCTTGCCCCTGCTGCCCGCGGGCGCGGCGTGGTGGGCGTGGAAACTAGCCCTGCTGGCCGGAGTCGGCAACGTGCTGGTGATCGGCTTTATTACGATGGCCCAGCGCGACCTGAAGCAGATGCTCGGTTACAGTTCGGTCATGCATATGGGCTACTGCTTCCTCGGCCTCGCCTGTCTCTCCACCGCCGGCACCGGCGGCGTCGTGCTGTTGATGGTGGCGCACGGCCTGTCCGTGGCGTTGTTGTTCATGCTCGCGACCAGCGTGCATCACCGCACGCACACGTTTGATATGGCGGAGATGGGCGGCCTCGCCCAAAAGACCCCCGTGCTGGCCGCCTACTTCGTGGCCGCGACCATGGCCAGTATCGGGCTGCCGGCCTTCGCCAATTTCTGGGGCGAACTTACCATCTTTGTGGCGCTGTGGAAATTTTCGCCCGGCCTGACCGCTGTGGCCGTGGCGGGGGTGGTCATCTCGGCCGTCTACGGCCTGCGCGCCGCCGCGCGGATATTCTTCGGAGCACCGAGCGCGGCCCTGCAACAAGTCACCGCCCAGCACCCGCCGGTCGATCTGGGTTGGGGCGAGCGCCTGCCCGCGCTCATCCTCCTCGCGACCTTGCTGCTTTTTGGCTGCTACCCGCGCGCCTTGTCCCTGTCGGTTGACCAGGTCCTCAGCCCGGCCCCGGCGGGAATATTCCCGACCCTGCCCCCGCATCACCCTGTCTCCACCCGACCATGACGACCGAATATCTCCAAGGGGTCGCCGGCTCCAACCAATGGTGGGCCCTCGGGCCGGAAATGATTTTGGCCTGTGCCGCGCTCAGCTTGCTGGTACTGGAAATCATCCTGCCGCAGCGGGATCACCGGTTCATTCCGTCCTTCGCGATTCTCGCCCAGGCCATGGTGCTGGCGGCGGTCATCATTAACTTCCATACCGCCTGGCTCGGCGAGCAGCTCTTTGGCGGCCTGATCCAGCTCAGCCCGCTGGGGCAGGTGGCCCGGGTCTTCTTCCTGCTGGCTTCCCTGCTGGTTTCATTCCTCGGCACCATCTGTCTGCCGCGGACGAAACTGCCGCGGGTGGAGTTCTACCATATCGTGATGATCGTGACGGTGGCGATGATGCTGCTCGTCCAGAGCAATCACTTCGTGATGTTCTTTGTCGCACTGGAGACCGTCACCATCGGGTTCTACATTCTCGTGAGTTATTTCCGCGACAACGCGCTGACGCTCGAGGCGGGGCTGAAATACCTGGTGCTGGGCGCATTGAGCTCGGCGATCATGCTGTTCGGCATCGTGCTGCTGTACGGGGCGGTGGGCAAGGTCACCCTCAACGGGGTCGCCCACACGGGCTTTGAGTTCGGGATCCTCAACGATTTCCTGCGGCACCATCCCGATAACTTCCTCGCCCTGGCCGGCGCGCTGCTCGTGCTCAGCGGGGTGGCGTTCAAGATCGGGGCCTTTCCCTTCCAGATCTGGATCCCCGACGTCTATCAGGGCGCGCCGACTCCGGTCACCGCCTTCCTCGCCGTCTCGTCCAAGGCGGCCGGATTTGCCGTGCTCCTCACCCTGGTGAACAAGGTCTTCACCCCGCTGGAGGGCGTGCTGGTGCCGGTGCTCTCGGTCCTGGCGGCGGCGACGATCATCATGGGCAATCTCTCCGCCCTGACCCAGCGCAACACCAAGCGTCTGATGGGCCTCTCCGGGGTTGCGCACGCCGGCTACCTGTTGATCGGCGTGGTGGCCTCCTTCACCGTGCCTTGGGCCGCCAGCGCCGTGTGGTTCTATCTCTTTACCTATTTGCTGGCCTCGATGGCGGTGTTTGGGGTTATGGCCTATCTCGCCGGTCCGGACGACACCGACCAGGAGCTGGTCCATTATGAACGCTTGGCGAGAACCCACCCGTTCCTCGGCGGCGTGCTGGCCGTGGGGGTCGGTTCACTCGCCGGCATCCCGCCGCTCGCCGGCTTCATGGGCAAGCTGCTGCTCTTCATCGCCGCCTTCCAGGCGCACCTCTACTGGTTGCTCGGAGTGGCCGTCGGCGGCGTGGTCGTCTCCATCTATTACTACTTCGGCTGGATCAAGGCGGCGTTTTTTGAGTCCTGGCGCCCGGCGTCCGCCCCCGCGGCCCCGCCGGCCGGGCCCGCGATCACCGCCCCCTCGTGGGTGGGCGTGCTCAC
>JANMVS010000267.1:0-3409 GCA_031392885.1 Verrucomicrobiota bacterium | reverse complement strand
GACAGCGAGGAACCGCTCATGGAGGCGCTAAGTTTCGAGGAGATTCGCGAGCTGCTGGAGTAGCTGACGCGGTTTTGAAGGCGTTTTAGCGGCCCGGCAACCACGCCGGAACCGAGGATACGGAGGTCACGAACGGCGCGGAGACAAAGGCGGCTCACGGTCGGGATGACCGGCCGGGCGGCTGGATGCGCGATGGCTTTGGCAAGGAAGGTCACGAACGCTCAAGCGATCAAAAGCGCGAATCCCAAAAGGCATCGCGCACGGACAGATTCAGCGGGACTGAAACGCCGAAGCAGCAGCGCGACCGCACGCCAAGACCCCGGCCCTCAAGAATGAAGGCCGCACCATTCTTGCACCGACCGGGCGCGAAGACATCAAGGCGCTTGATCGCGCCAAAGCGGTGAAATCGAGGGTCTCCGTGAATAAGTCACGACCGGAACAACGAAGACGCGAGACCGCTCAAGGAATTCACAAGTTATTCACAGCCCCATAAAGCCCTCACCCCACGCCAGCAATATTTAACATAATACAATATATGTCATATAAAATACGAGGGTGGATCGAATGAAGGAAACTGGGACGCTGTGAACCTTCCCTGATAAGTTGTCCCAAATCGGATAAAAGCGTTCAAAAGAGTTCAAAAGGGCGGAATCCTTGCTCCCGTCAGGGTTCCACGTCTGGACCGGCCATGCGATTTTCATCGGAAAACTTGTCCCAAAATTTCCGTGTTTGAAAACTTGTCCCAAAATCGACTGCACACCCTCCAACAGAGTAACACGACAACGGAACCCCCATTTTGGGACAAGTTTTAAAATCGCCGGGAGGGGTGTAGGGTGCTCTGTGAAGATTCTGGAAATTCGACATTTCGCCTGCTTGAATTGTTCCACACGCCGCAGTTCTGCGGTCGGGATGGGCAGTCGTGCAGACGCGTTGCATTGGCGATGCACATCCCCTGCTCTGCCATTTCAACGGAAAAAGCGCCGGGCACCTTTCGGCACCCGGCGCTTCTTTCGATTGGTGCGTGAGCGTTCTAAGTTGTCGCTTTGGCGTGATTCCCGCGTTCGATCCTTTCCATCACCGCCTCGCGGGCGAATTGCGAGTAGGTTATCCCACGCGCCTGGCAGGCATTCATTATCGCGTGGTGCATCGCGATCGGCGACTCGACGATGATCGTTTGCGGCTGTTCTGCTTCTAATTTGGAATGGTAGCTCTCGGCGGCCACGGTGATTTGATCGAGGAGGCGAATGTCGAGCAGCTCGGCCGCATGACTGATCTCCGCTGCGCTTCGCTCATCCGCGAGCGTTGGGCTTTCACTTTGCCCTAAACCATTGCGCATCAGGACAAAGGCGAATTCTGGAAACCGCAAAGCCGTTTGAATGAACACCCGGCGATGATCCATCCTCGCCTTGGGCTTTCGCAACCAGCGTATCCCATGGCCCCTTGTATGTTGGAAAGCTGGCCGAAGACGTGGTCCGTAGAAGATCATGGGAAGGTCTGTAGAACCCCGAGCTGCGGGGCGGTTAGCGCCGCCCCGCAGCGGGTGGGGAAGAGTTCGCATTTAGCCCTCGGGCCTTTGAGCCCGTCTTTCAGCGCGAACCTCCCCGCCTTGGGTTTTTTGAACTCGAACCGTTGCCTGAGCCTCGAGCTCGCATCCACAAGGCAGAGCCTACTCCTACCATGAACACAATCCTCGTCCACGCCGGACTCGACATCGCCAAAGCCACCCTCGATCTCCACCTCCAAGGCCACGCCTGGAGCTTTCCCCACGATCCGCCGGGTTGCGCGGCGGTGCTCGTCCGGTTGCGGGCGGCGGGGGCACCCGTGCAGGTCATCTGCGAGGCCACCGGCGGTTGGGAGCGGCCCATCGTCGCCGCCTTGCACGCCGCCGGCCAGGCCCTCTCGGTGGTCAATCCGCGGCAGGTCCGCGACTTTGCCCGCGGCCGGGGCCGGCGGGCAAAGACCGACCGGATCGACGCGCAAATGCTCGCCGAGTTCGGCGCGGCCAACACCCCGGCAGCGACGCCTGCGCCCAGTGCCGCGCAGGCCGAACTGGCGGCATGGGTGACCCGCCGCGCACAGCTCCAGGCGATGCTCTGCGCCGAGCGCACCCGGCACATCCCCGGCCTGCCCAAGCCGGTCGCCAAAGACCTCGCGGCCTCCGTCGCCCGGCTCGAAAAGCACCTTGCCAAAGTCACCGCCCATCTCGCCGCCATGCTGGCCGCGACGCCGGAACTGGCGGCCAAAAGCACCCGGCTTTGCACCATCCAGGGCGTCGGCCCGGGCACTGCGGCCACGCTCCTCGGGCACCTCCCGGAACTCGGCACCCTCTCCGGGCAGACCATCGCGGCGCTGGCCGGTCTCGCCCCCTTCAACGACGACAGCGGCCCGCGCAAAGGCCAGCGGCACATCGCCGGAGGACGGGCTTCGGTGCGCTCGGCCCTCTACATGGCGGCCTTCAATGCCATCCGCTACAACCCCATCCTCAAACCCTTCTACGAACGCCTGCGCGCCGCCGGCAAACCCTTCAAAGTCGCCCTCATCGCCACCGCCAGAAAACTCCTCACCACTCTCAATACTCTCCTTCAAAATCCTCATTTTATCCCTTGCTCGTGAACACCGTTGCTGAAGGGGCGACCCATCGGCGCACGTTTGGGCCGGGCTTTCAGCCCTCATGAGATTGCGCCTGCGAACCTGGGGCGTTGCCCCAGGCTGGCATAAGGCCGGGCCGTTGGCCCTCAAACCCGGCCCCGCGCTCCATCCCGGCACCGCGCCTAGCCATTCCACGCCGCTGTCCTGGTAGCTCGGGTAGCGCGGGAAGCTCATTGCGGTCGGTTGAGAATTGAAGGTTGAGAGTTGAGAGAGGGCTTCATTTGACCTGCTTGGCGGCTTGGGCTGGCGGTAGGAAGTTTTCGCCGGTGACGACTTTCTGGCCGGTTTTGGACTCCAGTTCGAGCCGGGCCTTCTTGGCGATGCGTCCGCCGGTTTTGGCGGCGGCCTTGTTTTCCACCATGCCGGTGGCGTCCACGCTCGCGGCGATCTGGCGCGTGGACAGTTCGGCCAGCGCCGTGAAGATCAGCTCCGCCTCGCTCATGTGGTCGCGCAGGTTTTCGGTCTTGAGTCCTTTGATCTGACTGTGTCCCGACACGCTCACGCCGGACCATTCCTGATGGATGAGGTTCGTGAGGATGGCAAACTCGTCGCCTTTCGTGATGTCATGCGTGGCCCAGTAATCGGTGAGCTTGTTGCGGGTCTCCTGGCCGGTCATGCGCTGCTCGATCCACTTGGCGCTGCGGCCCTGCTGCTGCCAGGTCTCGCGGGCGCGTTCCAGCGCGCGGGCGGGGTCGGCGATCTCCTGCATCCGCTCGTAACCGACCCTGGCCAGCCAGAGTTTGATCGGCTCGGCCTTGGG
>JANMVS010000259.1:0-1781 GCA_031392885.1 Verrucomicrobiota bacterium | reverse complement strand
CCTGCAGCGATACCGTGTGGCAACGGGCGGGGAGAAGAGTCACATTCTGAGCGAGTTTATCGCGATCAGCGGATACCACCCGAAGTACGCAATTGAGATCCTGAATCGAACCGAGCCCGGGGCCCATAGCAGGGGTCATGCTTTACCTCTTACCCTTGCGCTCGAAAACATTGCCAATAACCTAAACGACGCGCCAGCAAAGATGTCACGCCGTCTGCTTCCACCTCTGCTGGCGCTTCGTCCGGTGGAGGGGTTAGAAACGGGGGGGCAGGCTGCGGGTATTGATGCCGGAGGCGATCGTAGTCTTCACGCGGCCGGTCAGTGCTGTTTGTTCCAGAATTATCAGGCCGGGGCCAGGAGTGCTTCCAGCGGCTTGCCCTTCCGATGCGCACTGACGTTTTGAATCGTGAAACCGATCACGCTGCCTTTCTCATCCACCCGCTCCATCACCGCGTCGTGGTCGGTCGCTTTCATGTAGCCAGCGGCATCCGAGAAGCTGACTTCCAGAAAGTCAGCTTCGGCGTCGAACCACACTTTTACTTTATCGGCCATAATTCGTCTCCGGATTTGGGTTTGTCGGTGAGGTAAGCGGTAACAACAAAGGCATTTTTGTCCAAGTATTTCACCACGACGCAAAGCCACTTCCCGCCCACGGTGGTCTGGCTGTAATACTGATAGAACAAGCGGGCTGCGTCATCCGAGCGGGAGCGGCGCACCAACAGCGGTTGGCGGACCGTCTGCTCAATGGCCGGAACAAGATCGCGCATTTCCCCGTGCTCCAGAATGTGAGCCAGTCTTTCATCGGTCAGTCGCACCCGGTTGCCAAAGCAGTCGTCCAGCAGCTTCATGGGGCCAATAATTCGCCCCGCACGTAATGGAGACGGCTGACTTTCGGCACCGGGCCGGGCACACCGTCACCAAAGTGACATTGCACGGCTTCACACACCATGGTCTTCAACTCGTCCATAGTTTCACCTTGGGTGCTGATACTGTGGCCGAGTGCGGTGGCCACATAGCCGCCGTCTGCCTCGTCGTCACGCACCTCAAAGAGGATCTCGCTCATGGACGTAAAGTAGTAGGCAGAGCGCTTTCGGCAATCCCGCAGTCGGAGGTGGTAGGGGCACCGGCGAGTGCGAAGCCTCGACGGCGACGAGTGCATCGCCTCGGCGGTTGCCCTCAACCGCCTTCCGATTGACCCAGGCCGTTGAGGGCAACGGCCCGTACCTAAAATCCAGATTCAAAGGGACGTTCGTATGACGCAACAGATCCGCTACCCCTCGATTTTCCCCGACCGCACGTGCAGCATCCGGTCGCACTGCTCCGCGAACCGGCGCTCGTGCGTCGCCAGCACCACGGTCACTCCGGATTCCTTGGCCAGAGTACGCAATAGGTTGAAAACCGTGTCGCCGGTCACTTCATCCAGCGATCCGGTGGGTTCATCGGCCAGCAACAGCCGGGGCGAGTTCATGAGGGCGCGGCAAAGGGCGGCGCGCTGTCGTTCCCCGCCGGAGATATCCTGGATGCGGTGGCCGAGCCGGTGGTCGAGACCGACGGACGCGGCCAGCGCACGCACCCGAGCACGCGTGGCCGCGGGAGCGGCCCCCTCGGCGAGCGCCGGCACCCGGAGGTTTTCTTCGTCCGTGAGGTCCGGGATCAGGTTGTGCAGCTGGAAGACAAAGCCGAGATGGCGGCGGCGGAGCTCCAGCCGGTGCGCCTCGCGGCGCGGATCCAGTCCGCAAACCGAGAGTTCGCCTGAGTCCGGCACATCCAGCCCGCCGAGC
>JANMVS010000258.1:0-15603 GCA_031392885.1 Verrucomicrobiota bacterium | reverse complement strand
CCCGAGTGAGCTTTTCTCACGAAGCGGCGGCGGCGGCTTTCATCCCTGGGCGGAACTGACCGAACCCGCCCGTCTCGCTGGGCCCGGCACCCTGCTGCATCTGGCCTGGAGCACCCTGCCCGCCACCTCGGAATTGGGCGGCGGCACCGAGTGGCGGGACGATCTGCCGGCGTTGGAAAAAATCCTGCACGCCCTCGCCGCCCTGCCAGCGGCTGACCGGCCCCATTTCATTTTCTTCTCCTCCGGCGGCACGGTCTATGGCAACGCGCGTGAACGCCCCAACCTTGAAGCCGACGCTTGTCAGCCCATCGGCTGTTACGGCAAAGCCAAACGGGCCGCCGAGGAACTGATCGAAACCCACCGCGCCCGTCACGGGCTGGCCTGCACCATTCTCCGCATTTCGAATCCCTACGGCTACCCGGTGCCGAAAAGCCGCGCCCAAGGCATCATCCCCCACGCCATCCGCTGCGCCGTCGAGAGTCAGTCCCTGACCTTATGGGGGGACGGACACGCCCGAAAGGATTTTCTCCACTACACCGATTTCCTGTCCGCGCTGGAGCAGGTCATCGCCCGACGCCTGACCGGGACCTTCAATCTCAGCGCTGGCGAATCCCACTCGGTCCACGAAGTTATCGCGCTCGTGGAAACGGAGACCGGGAAAAAAATCCCCCTCACCCACCAACCCGCCCCGGCTTGGGATGTGGAGAACAGCCAGCTGGACAATCAAAAGATCATGGCGGCCACCGGTTGGCGTCCGCAGGTGACGCTGGCCGAGGGCATCCGGCGGTCGGCCGCCGGTTACGCCGCGCATTGACAAAGTGTAGCGCTAGGCGTCCCGGCCTGCCGGGTTTGGCGCCGGGTGATCTTGCCTGCGGGCGTGGCGCTCGCCCCGATCCCACCGGCGCGGAGGCCCGTGGCTACAGACGAGCCAGCTCAAGGTGCGATGATCAGAATCATCCGCGGGTCTGTTGGCAAAATACCTCCGCGATTCAATCCAGGCCGGATTCTAAAAATACCGAAGGCGCGAAATGATGAAATCAGGGGGAAAAAACGAGGGAAGGAGTGGTGGCACTGAACAGTGAAGTCCGGCATGGTTCAGATTCCCCCTGCAGGAATTCCTTTCGTGTCTTTAGTGTTTTGTCTTGCCGGTCGCTTCGCTCGAAACGTGGTGACCTCCTGTGGCCTGATCCCGTGTCGGTCGGGGCTCCAAAAACGCCCTCACTCGATCACGATCTCCCCCATGGTGATCCAGTCGCGGGTATCGCGGCCGTTCGGGCCCGGCCCGAAGAACAGCTCCACTTCGCCCGCCGGCTCCAGGTTAAACTTTATTTCGAGCGGTTGCGGGCCGCGATCAGCGTGCTTCCCCAGCGGATCGAGCAAACGGGTGTACAATACCCGGCGCGCCCCGGCCGGGCCGAGAGCCGCGAGCGTGATCTCCACGCCGTCGGTCTGCTGGTTGAAGTCGTTCGTCTCGACATAGGTCGCCACCGCCATTTCCACCGTCGTCCGCAAGACATGGCGGCCCGCCGGCAGTTGAAAAACCAGCCGCGTGACGGGATGGCCTCCGAAGGCGATCTTCCCGCCCCGCTCGTCCAGCCCCGGACCAAACGAGGACCAGAAGCGCACGGGGGTGGGCCGAATCGCATGGAACAACCGGCGGTAGGCGGGCCGCAATTTCGCCACCTCAAACCAGGCCCCGGCCAGGCGCAGCGGGGGCAGTTCCACGCCCGGGGCCAGGTTAACCTCAAAAAACGGCTGCTCCTCCATCAGGCGCAGGGTTTCCGCGCGGCGGGCCAGGGGCAAAAAGACCGAGATATCGCGCCACGCCAAAAGAGGTTTGGGCTCCAGTCCGAGCGCCGCGATTCTCTGCACCAGCCCGTTGAGTTGCGCCCAGGGACCGGTCACGAGGAGCGCGCCCAGCTTCTCCCCCTGCAACTGGCCCAACGCCTGGTCCAACCGGACGAGGTTACTCTCCTCGCCGTTAATCAACATGAGCGCCCGGCGTTGGGCGTAATACGGGATCATCGAATTCCAGTCCTGCCCGGTAATGATGAGATACTCGTCAGGCCGGGTAATCGCCCGCAGCGCCTGGGTCAGGCGGTTGCCTTCGAGGGCCTGCACCCGCTGCCCCACGTAATAATAGCCCAGATACTCATATATCTGTCCGCTGATCACCGCCGCAATCGCCAGGGACACCATCCAGCGTGGCGAGACCGACTCCACGAAGGCGACCAGCACCAATCCCATCGCCAGGAGCAAGAGCATGGTGTTGGCCACGTAATAATAATCGTGCAGAGCATAGAGGACCGGGAAAAGGAGCAGCGCTCCCGCAAACAACGTGGTGCAGGCGAGGATTTCCCTCCAACGGGCGCCCCGCAGGAGTATGGCCAGCAGCGCGCTGGCCGTAATCGCCGGCAGCCAGGTCAGTCTTTCACTCACAATCTGGGCTTTCATCGCCCACATTTTCAGGGAGAACCGGGTCTCGTTGGTCCCCAAAGTGAAACCTCGCAGGCTTTCCGAGTTCAGAAAATCCGCCATGGGGTTCAGCGCCTTGGTTGCGTCGGCAAATCGCAGCCACCACCAGGTGGCGAGCACCGGCACCAACACCGCCCCCACCATCCAACCCAGTTCGGCGCGCCAGCGTCCATCCCCTCGTGCCGTCCACAGGCGGCACGCCGCCCAGATCGCCACCGGCAGGGCATACAGCATCAGGGTGGTCACCTTCACCAGTCCGGCCCCTGTGCCGGCGACGATCGCCAAGGCCAGCCAGCCATGGCTGCGCCCGGCCACGGCGCGCTCAAACGCCACCCAAAACCAGAGCGCAAACATCAGCGCCATGGTTTCCATCAGAAACGCCCGCGCATAGAAAATGTAGAGGGGACACGTCAGGACCACCGCCAGCACCAGCCAGCGGCGGCCGGGCGCAACCCGCCAGCGCGCCAGCAGCAGGAAGAGCGCGGGGAGGCACAGATAAAAACACGCGATGCTCACCGCCCGGCCCGATTTAGTCACCCCCAGACCGGTCAGCTTGCCGACCACCACGACCGTCCATTGATAGAGCGGGAATTCCATCGGGATCGACCAGGGCTTGCCCAGCACAGGTGTCGGGTAAGCCAGGGAAAAATTGTTCTCCAATTTGATGAAATAAGCCGAGATCGCGGTCTGGGCTTGCCGGAATTCAACACCGGGCAAGTCCTTGTGGTTCCAACCCACGCCGACCGCCCAGAAATGAAAGGCCAGGCAGGCGATAAAAAGCGCCAGGGTGAAGCGGGACTCGCTGCGGGTGGGAGCGGGCGCGAGGGACGGCTCGGTCATCAGCCGAGGCAATGACATGCCCGCGCGCTTGCCAATATCTTTGTGCCCGGTGGGCGATTAGCGTGGCCCATAGAACATGCGCAACAGAGGGAAGGCGTGTCCTTGTCGGTCGGGCTTTACGCCCGACAATCCGAACCCAAGCATGTCGGGGATAAACCCCGACCTCCAAAACGATATCCCTGCCATGTGTACCTTGGGTCCAAATGTCTTGGTTGGGCCCTACATTTCTCTTTCATATATTCTCGATTGTGTCCCATGTCGCTTTGCTCGGTACACGGGAAAACCGCCCGAGTGGAACAGGCTTTACTGGCACCGGCGGTAACCGCTTAATTCCGACCCTTTGCATGAGCTTGGCCCCGCCTAAATTCCACATCGACAGACCCACCCACTGGCGGCCCGAGGGGGCGGGAATCGAATTGTCGGGCTGGCTGTATCCCGGGGAAACCACCCTCTGCGTTGATCTCCGGGCCCGGGTGGACAAACGCGCCTACCTGGGCATCTACGGCTTGGAGCGGCCCGACACCCAGCAGGCTTTGGGCGGATCCTTGGCGGCGCGGCGCACCGGCTTCATGCAGCGCGTGCAGGTGTGGCGGGGGGCCAGGGAACTGGCGCTCGATTATCACGACGGCACCCAGTGGCGGGAATTCTTCAAAACCCCGCTCGACACCTCCGCCCTTCCGCCCGGCGCCACCAAACCCACGCGCATCTTGCGCGCCGCCGTCGTTTACCAGACCCTCCAGCACCTCTACCGCCACTTCCACCGCGAAGCGTGGACCGTGCTTTGCCGCGAAACCGACGCCGTGCTGCGGGATATCCTCACCCCGACCAGTGATGTGGCCATCGGCGATCATTTCCTCGGGCACATCGAGAATCCCGGCTACTGGATCAACGCCGGCTACGGCAAATTCCGCCTCACCGGCTGGATCTTCGGGGTCGGCCGCACCATCGCCCAACTCAGCGCCACCACCGGCGTGTTGACGGAAAACCGGCTCGTCTTCCCCAAGGATCGACCCGATGTCGCCAGCCATCGCCCCGATCATCCCAACGCCCTCAAGTCCGGTTACTACGGACTGGTGGACATCCGGAACGACACGCCCAGTCCGGCCAGCCTGAAAATCTTTGCCGAGACCGGCGACGGCACACGCCCCCTGGCGTTCGCCCGCCGCATGTACCTTGACCGGCGCGACGAGGGTTCCGGGCCCATCCCGATCTACCGGCCGTGGCTTTTCTACAAGGTCGTCGCCGCCTGCCTGCGCGGCTGGTTGCTGGGCCGCTTCACCTTCGATAGCTGGGCGCAAACCCGCGCGGAGATCGCCCGGCTGCAGACCCACCTCGCCGCGACCTTCAGCCACGGCGAGGCGCCCAAGGTCCCGGAAGCCATGATCCAACGCCGCGACCAGGATCCTTACACGCGCTGGTGCTGGCACAACCGCCTCACCCCGCGCCTCCGTGCCACATTGCAGCTAGATGCCGAGGCGCTCGTCAAAAATGGCGGGCCCCTCATCAGCGTCGTCGTCCCCGCCTACAATACACCCGAGAAATACCTGCGCGAATTGTTGGCGTGCCTGCAGCAGCAACTCTACCCGCGCTGGGAACTCTGCATCGCCGACGACGCGTCGCCCCGGCCGCATGTCCGCCGGATGCTCGAGGCCGCCGCCCGTACCGACCGCCGCATCAAACCCGTCTTCCGCCCGGAGAACGGCCATATCTCGCTGGCGACAAACTCGGCGCTCGATGTCGCCACAGGCGAGTTTGTCGCGCTGCTGGATCACGACGACCTCCTGCCCCACGACGCCCTGCTCCAGATCGCCAGCGCCATCGCCCGCCAGCCGACCGCCGGTTACCTCTACACCGACGAGGACAAAATCGACGACACCGGCCGGCGCTACGATCCACAATTCAAGGGCGGTTGGAGTCCGGAGATGGCGCTCACCCACAACTACACGCACCACCTCACGGTCATCCGCCGCAGCGTGGTGGAAAAAGCCGGCCGCTTGCGCCCTGAATTCAACGGCGCGCAGGACATCGACCTGTTTCTCCGCTGCGGGGAGTTGATCCTGCCGAAGGACGTGGTCCATGTGCCCTTCATCGGGTATCACTGGCGGGCGCACGCCGAGAGCACTGCCACCCGCGGCGACCAGAAGGGGTATTTGTTTGCGGCCGCCCGCAAAGGCATCGCCGAAGCCGTGCAGCGCCGCGGGCTGCGCGCCGAGCCGATGCTGCCCGAGTTCGCCCAGCATTACGCGCTCTGCCTCCATCAGCTCAAGTGGGACCCTGCCCTGCTGCAGGATAATCCCGTCACGATCGTCATCCCCACGAAAAACCGAGCCGACCTCCTTCGCACTTGCCTGGACTCACTCGCCCGCACGACACCCAAGGAAAGCGTCAAGCTGGTGGTGGTCGACGACAACTCCGACGAACCCGCCGCCCTCGCCTACCTCAAGGAACTCCCGAGCCGCCAAGATCTGCGTTGCGCGGTGCTTCGAGCCCCACCTTCACCGTCCGGCTTCAACTACTCCCGCTTGGTCAATCTCGGCACCGCGCGGGCCGACACGCCCCTTGTGCTGCACCTCAACAACGATGTCGAGGCGCTCACGCCCGGCTGGCTCGAGGACATGGTCGGCTGGCTCAGCGTGCCCGGCGTCGGCGTGGTCGGCGCCAAGCTGCTCTACCCCGATGGCACGATCAACCATGCGGGCATCAGTTTGAGCCGCGAGGACGGCTTGCCTCATGGGTTGTTCGAACGCGAACCCGCCGAGGACCTGGGATTTCAGTTCCTGCCGCATGCCGCCCGCAATGTCGCGGCCGTCACCGGCGCCTGTCTGCTCACGCGCACCGAGCTTTACCGGCAGCTCGCCGGCTTCGATGAGACGAAACTCCAGGTCGCGTATAATGACGTGGACTATTGCCTGCGCGCCTCGGCCGCGGGTTTTCGTTGCGTCTACACGCCGCAGGCCGTCCTCCGCCACGTGGGCAGCGCCACCCGCGGCAATACCTATGCGGAGCGCGAGCATGTCGAGTATCTGGCCCGGCACGGCACCGACCGCGATCCCTACCTGAGTGAGTCCCTCGAATTTCCCCCGCGCAACCTGCCGCTCAATCCCTACCACCAGCGTTACGCGCAGACGCCCCGGTCCTTCCGCGCCATCGTGCTCACGCACAACCTCAACTTCGAGGGCGCCCCGATCTTCATCTTCGAACTCGCCCGCTACCTCGCCGAGCAGCCGGGGGTGCGGATCACCATCGCCTCGCCGGAGGACGGGCCGCTTCGCGCCCGCTTTGAGCAGCTCGGGCTTCCGGTCGAGGTCTGGGAGGCCAGTGGCATGACCACCGCCAGGACGCCGGTGGAATTTTCCGCGGCAGTGGGAAATTTCGCCGCGACACGGACGTGGGACGACACCGATCTTTTCGTGACCAACACCATGCTCACGTACTGGGGCATCCACCTCGCCGCCCACCTCGGCAAGCCCGCGGCACTCTATATCCATGAGAGCAATACCGTGAAGCGCTTCTTTGGGCCCCTGCTGCCACCGACGATGCACGCGACGGTCGAGGCGGCGTTCCAGCTCGCCACCCGCGTCGTGTTCACGGCCCGGTCCACGCACGACATCCACCAGGAGCTGAACGCCAACGACAACTACCGCACCCTGCGCAGCTGGGTGGATTTTGCCCGCATTGAGCAGTTCAAGGCCGCGCACGACCGGACCGCGCTCCGCCGCAAGCACGGGCTGGATCCCGCCGCCGTGCTCGTGGTCAACATCGGTTCCGTCTGCGAACGCAAGGGCCAGCACATCTACATCCGCGGCATCGATCTGCTTGGGCCGGAACTGCCGGCGCTGCATCCGGGGAAGAAAATCCAGTGGATCATGGTCGGCGCCCGCGAGGGCCTCTATATGGAAACGCTCAGGGAGGACATCCAACTCATGGGGCTGCACGATGTGAAGATTTTCCCGGAGACGGGCGACATCTACGATTTCTACCAACTGGCCGATATTCTGGTCTGCACCAGCTTCGAGGAGTCGTTCCCCCGCGTGCTGCTCGAGGCGATGGTCTTCGGTCCGCGCATCGTCAGCACCGACGTCAACGGCATCGCGGAAATGTTGACCCACACCGACGAGGCCTACCTCGTGCCCGCCGGCGATCCCTTCAAGCTCGCGGCCGCGCTCAAGGCCGCGCTGGCCGACCATTTCGCCGGGAACCCAAAAATGATCTCGATGGCCTACGCCCGCGCCGCCCGCAACTACCACCAGACCCGCGCCCTGCCCCAGCATCTGCAGGTGGTGCGGGAGGCCTGGCTCGGGTGAAAACATGATGCCTTTATCTGCCTCATGCCTTGTTGTAGGAGCCTGCTGGCAGGCGATGGAGGCACCGAATCGCCTGCCAGCAGGCTCCTACATTCACACCTGATGCCCGAAACCCCCACCAGCTTCAGCCACCTGGAATCCCCCTCACCCGGGACAACCCTGCCGCCGGGCCGACACCGGCTGAGCGGCTGGGTTTGGCCCAAGGCCGGTGGCGTGTTCGTTGACGTCCGCGCCCTGGTCGGCGACCAAGTCTTTCCCGGCATTCACGGCCTGCCCCGCGCCGATCTGGCTGCGCATTTCCAGACGGGACGCGCCGTCGCACTCGCGGAATTCTATGTCGTCGTCGATCTGGTGCCGGGGCCGGCCGAAGTGGTGCTCGAGGCCCTCGACCTCGCTGGCACTTGGTCAGCATTCCAAACGGCAGGCTATCAGGTCGCCGCGGCCAGCCCGCCGGCGGAAGTCGCGATGCCCTCCGGTCCATTGCGCTGGCACGAGTATGGTCGCGCCCTGCAGATTTTACTGCGCGCGCAACGCCGCTCGCCGGACGCGCCGCTCGCGGCTCTGGCCCGCCAACTGGTCGCGCAGATCCCGTATCCCCGCGACCTGCGTCATCCCCACCTGCCCTTCCACGGCCACCTCGACGAACCCGCCGCGATCACGCGCTGCGGCTTCGGTCGCGCCGCCGTGCTCGGCTATCTGTTTCACGAAACGCAGCCGATCAAGCGCGTGCTGGCCACCTTCGACCTGCAGGTCTGGCAGACGATTGATCACGGGCAGGCCTCGCCGGGACCGGCCGGGTATTATCCGCAATTCGCGACCGCGAAAAACTGCGGCCTGTTTGGCATCATCGATGTTCCCGCCCAACTGCCGAATCCGGTCTGCCTGCGGCTGTATGCCGAGCTGGGCGATGGCCGCCTGCAGCTTTGTTCCGTGCCGCGCAGCCGGTTGTTCACCAATGAGGATGAGAAGGCGCCCTACCCCCCCAAGGACCGCGCCAGTTTCGCCTCCGCCCATGCCGCCCTGACCACGGCCCTGCAGCAGCGTAAGGTTGAAGTTGTGGTGGATGCCGAGATGCGTACCGAGCTGGCGCGGATCGAAACGGATTTTGCTTTGCGTGCACCGCAAAACTTGCCGGTTACCGCACCCCTGCTCCCTGCCCCATCCGAGATGGAACGCGGCCTCCGGACGCGTTCCGAGCGCGTCGGGGACGCCGCGCTCCACTTCCCCAAACGCGTGCTGCTCGTCACGCACAACCTCAATCTCGAAGGCGCGCCGCTCTTCCTCGTCGATTATGCCGGACACCTGGCCAAGTCCGGGGCGACGCTCACGGTGCTCAGTCCTTCCGACGGTCCGTTGCGCGGCCGCTTCGAGACGTGCGGAGCTCAGGTGAAGCTGGTTAATGTCTCCCCGCTCTTTGCCGCCCAAACGGGAACCACCGCTCGCGCGGCGCTGCGGCAGATCAGCCGTGACTTCGACTTTGCGCCGTTCGACCTCGTCGTCACCAACACCTTCACGACCTTCTGGGCCGTGCACGCCGCCAAGGCCGCCGGCCGTCGCGTGCTCATGTATGTGCATGAGAGCACGACCCCCGCCAGTTTCTACCTCGGACGAGTTCAGCCGGAGGTGGTCGCACTGGTCGATGAGGCGTTCGCGCTCGCCGACTGTGTCTCGTTCACCACCGCCGCCACCCGGAGCTATCACCTCGATTACGGCCGGCCCGCCCGCCACCGTCTCACGCCCGGCTGGATCGACGTGGCGCGCATCGACGCCTGGCGGGAGAAAAACCCCCGCGAAGTCCTGCGGGCGAAATTCAGCCTCCGGCCGGGCGAGCTGCTGGTCACCAACGTCGGCTCGGTCTGCGATCGCAAGGGTCAGCATATTTTCGCCCGGGCCGTGGACTTGCTCTGGCGGCGCTTCCCGGAGCTGGCCGCCCGGACGCGCTTCGTGATGCTGGGCGGCGGCGACACGCCGTTCGATGCCGTACTCACCGATTTATTGGCGCACCTCGGCCGGGCCAATCTCACGGTGCATCCCGGCACAGCCGACTATTTTCCCTACTATGCCGCGGCGGATCTCTTTGTGTGCTCGACCTACGAGGAATCCTCCCCGCGCGTCATTCTTGAAACCATGGCCTGCGGCACTCCGATTCTCAGTTCGGGCGTGCACGGCGTGCCCGAACAGGCCCGGCCCGATCTTGAGGCCACGCTGATTCCGCCGGGCGATACCGTCGCGTTGTGCGAGGGCATCGCGAAGCTCCTGCTCTCGCCGGAAATCGGCCGCACGCTCGCCGCCCGCGCCCGGGCCCGCGTCGTCGCCGAGTTCGCGGCCAGTATCTTGCTGCCCCGCCACCAAGCGCTCGCCGCGGCGGTCGCCGCCGGGCAAATCACCCCATGAGCGAATTCTTCGGCGGCCATTCTGCGGTCGAGATCCACCCCGCCGGCTGGCGCTTCCCCACCGGTAAATCCTGGGTGGCCGGATGGATCCGGCCGGCGGCCGGGCAGGTGATCACGGATGTTCGCGCCCGGATTCAACCGCGGGTCATGCTCGGACTTGCCGGGCTGCCGCATCCGACCGACGACCAAAAATCTTCCGGACTCGCTGCAGCCTCGCGCTCGGGATTTTCATTCCTCCTCTCCCCGCCACCCGGGGCCACCCGCCTGCGGCTGGAAGCCCGCGATCAATCCGGCCGATGGATGGAATTTTTTCGCACCGGAATTTCGCCGGCCCCCGCGCCGGCCGCACCCGCCGCCCCGCACCGGCTGGATCAGTCACTGCGCTCCTTGGTCCTGGCCCTGTTTCGCCGGCGCCGGCGCTTTCCCGCGCGCACTTGGGCTGAGCTGACCGATGAACTCATGGCGGAATTCATCGCGGAGCCACTGAACGCCCACCCCAATCCTCCGTTCATCGGGGCGCTGGAGGAACCGCAAGACTTCGGCCGGTTCCGCTACGGGGTCATCCCGGTGACCGGCTGGCTGGCGCACACCCAAGCCCGCATCATCCGACTGACGGCGGCGATCGATCCCCTGCCCGCCACCCCGCTGCCCCAGGGGTTGGCGCGCCGGGATATTTCCGGGGTCTTTCCCGTCCTGAGCAGCCAGGCCGCTGCCGCCTTTGCGGGCGAAGTAATGCTGCCGGCCGATTTCACCGCCCCGGTCCTGCTCAAACTATTTGCCGAACTCGACAACGGTGAGCGACACCTGGCTTTCGCGCAGCGTTTCACACCCCAGTTTCACCGCGGCCCGGGTGAACTCCCACCCGGAATCACCCGCGGCACATTCGCCCGCGCGATCTGGGCCCTGCTCCGCTCTGGCGGACGATACGGGCTTTCTCGTCAGGGCGTGATCCGGGCGGCGCGCACCATCTGGTCCGGCTATCAGGCCGCGCCGGCCTACCGCCCCGGGAAAAACTCCCCTGCCCGGAATGCAAATCTGTTCCGCGCCCGCGAGGAGGTTTCTCCCGCCACCGTCTCCATCTTGCCCGTCAACACCGTCATCGCGCCCGCCGACAATATGTATGTGGCCGACACCGCCCAGTATTTCCAGATCGGCCGGGAGGCCCTGGCGCTGGTACAGCAAGCCTGCGGGGTGGCGGGATGCGAACAGATCAACGCGATCCTCGACCTCCCCTGTGGCCACGGCCGCGTAGCACGCTGGCTGCGCACCGCGTACCCGGCGGCGAAACTCGTCGTCAGCGATACGCAGGAACCCGGCGTGAACTTTTGTGTCGCGCAGTTGGGGGCCACCGGGGTGACCGCCGCCCGGGATGGCCGCCACTGGGCGGCCTTGCCCGGACCGTACGATATCATCTGGTGCGGCTCGCTGCTGACGCACTTCGGCCTGGAGCAATGGCTCATTCACCTCCGGCGCTTCGCCGAGCGTCTTACTCCCCACGGCGTGCTGGTGTTTACCACGCACGGTCTGCTCGCCCTGGACAAACTGCAAACTGGTGAAAAAGATTACGGCCTGCCGCCGGCTGAGGTGACGCGCCTGTGCGCCACGGCCGTGGGGGAAGGCTTCGGTTACGTCGACTATCCCGACAGTCCCGGTTATGGCATTTCCATCTCCCTGCCCGTTTGGATCGTTGAACTCATCGCCCGGGAGACCGGGTTGCAGGTGCGGGCCATTTATGAATCCGCCTGGGACAACCATCAGGATGTGGTGGTGTGCACCCGGCGCCCGCCACCGCACAGCTGAAATAATTCTATATTCAGCAGTACCACAGACCAATTTAACCACGGATCCCACGGATCTCCACGGATACAGCAATAATTCAGGAAGAAAACCCGGATCAAATCCATTCACCGGTTGGGTGAAAGCCCAAGAATTTGTATTTGATTGATTATCCGTGTTCATCCGTGAAATCCGTGGTTTCAACTGCATTTTATAGGATAATTCAGCCGGATATTCACCACGAAAAACCCGAAAGAATCGGACTGGTTTTTTCCCGGCGTTAGCGGTGGGCGGCCTGCCCTCCGTAGTCTTGTACGAAGGACGAGGCTCGCCTGCCGGTTCGGCGAACGAGCGCCAACCCCACACGCGCGGAGGCCTGTGGCTACTCCCGCAGCCGATTATCACGGCCTGAATGAGTGAAGGCAGTGCCAGTCTGGCTTTAATCTGAACATATTCTTTTCGTGTATTTCGTGTATTTCGTGGTGGCCCTCATGGTTGCACGAGTTCGGCTCAGCCGAAATTGACCTGTCCCTATATGGCAGCTCGGCAGCTCTGTGCCTATGACCGCCCAACCGAGAGCCGAGGGTTGACCTGCCACGGCGGCGGCCCAATTTGCCCGTGATGTCCAAGTCAACTCCGGTGCGCCCCGTCGCTCTCCGCCCCTCCTCCGCCGATCGGCCATGATCGAATCCGCCGGCTGGCAGTTTGACGTCGAGGTCCACCCGCCCGACTGGCGCTTTCCCGCCGGGCCCACCTGGGTGGCTGGCTGGCTGTGGTCGCCGGAGAATCGGGTCGTCACCGACCTGCGTCTCTGGATCGACGGCCGGCCGTTCCTCGCCTTGCCGGGCCTGCCCAAGCCCGGACTCGACGAACGTTTTCTCCACCGGCCCGGTCCGCCCTATCTCGGCTTCACGATTCTCGTCACCCCGCATGCCGGGGCGCACCTGCTCCGCTTGGAAGTGCGTGACCAAACCGGCTCGTGGCGGGAAATCTTTCGCCAGGCGATCACGGTTGCGCCGGAGGCGGCGCCCTGTCCGCCGCAGCCCGCCCTGCCGGAATTGCTGGGTGCGCTGGTGCCGGCCCTGTTGAAAGCCTCCGTCCAGCGTCCCGCCGTGCCGCTCGCGGCGCTCGCGGATGAGGTGCTCTCCGCCGCGCTCGCTGAGCCGTTGAACTCCCTGCCCAATCCGCCTTTTCATGGCGCACTGGAGGAACCCCGGGCCACCGGCTGGGTGCGCTACGGACGGATCTCCATCACCGGCTGGCTCGCCCACCGGCACCACACCATCACGCGCCTCACCGCCATGGTGGACCCGCTGATGGAAAGCCCGCTGCTCCACGGTCTGCCGCGCGCGGACATCGACGAGGTATTTGCGGATCTGCCCGGCCGCGAGCGCTCGGCCTTTGTCGGCCACGTGGACCTGCCGGCCGACACAGCGGCCCCCGTGCTGTTGAAGGTTTTTGCCGAACTCGCCAACGGGGAGAAACACCTCGCCTTCGCCCAGCGCTTCGCACCCCGCATCATCGCCGGGGCCGATGCGCCGCTGCCGCCGCTCTCGAGGCGGACCTTCGGCCGGGTGGCCTGGGCCCTGCTGGGCTCGGCCAAACGGCACGGCGTCGCGCGCGGCCGCTGGGCCGAATTGCGACCCGCCGTGGCCGCCGCCTGGGCGGCCTACGCCGCCGAAGCCCCGGCCAAGGTCAGGCGGAAGGAGCAACGGGTCAGCCCGGCGCGAGCCAAGCACGTCGGGGCCGCCGCGCTCACCCAGCGACTCCGCGTGCTCGTCGCCACGCATAATCTGAATTTCGAAGGTGCGCCGTGGTTTGCCTTCGAGCTGGCGCGGCAGCTCGCGGCGCAGCCGGGCGCGCGCGTGAGCGTGGTTTCGCCGCAGGAGGGCCCGATGCGGGCGGTGTTTGAAAAGGCCGGCATGCCGGTGCAGGTGCTCGACCTGCAGACTGCTTTCGCCACACAGCAACCGGCCGATTTCCATTCGGCCCTGCAGACCGCGGCCCATGGTCTCGACTGGTCCGGCGTGGATCTGGTCCTCGCCAACACCATGGTCTCGTTCTGGGCCGTGCAGCTCGCCCACTCCGCCGGCAAACCCTCGCTGCTCTATGTCCACGAGAGCGCCCCGATCCGGCGATTTTTCGCTCCGTTGCTGGCCCCGCTGCTTTTCCCGGTGGTCGAGGACAGTTTCCGCCGGGCAACCCGGGTCGTGTTCACCGCCGAAGCGACGCAGACGGTGCATGACCATCTCGGCGACCGGGGCAATTTCGCCCTGCTGCCCAGCTGGGTGGACGTGGCGCGCGTCGATGCCTTCATCGCGGCCAGCGATCGCCCGGGGCTCCGCCGCAAGCACGGGCTTGATCCCGCCGCGGTGCAGGTGGTCAACATCGGCTCCATCTGCGAACGCAAAGGCCAGCATGTGTTCATTCACGCCCTGGATCTGCTGAAGACGGAGCTGGCGCTGACCTACCCGGGCAAGGAAATCCAGTTCGTCATGGTCGGAGCGCGGCCCGGTCTCTACCTCGACTCGCTCAAGCAGGAAGTCGCGCTGCTGGGACTCGACGCGGCGGTCTTCATTCCGGAGACGGGAGACATTTTCGATTTTTACCGCCTGGCCGACCTCTTTGTCTGCACGAGTTTCGAGGAATCCTTTCCCCGCGTCCTGCTCGAATCCGCGGCCTTTCAGCTGCCCATTGTCACCACCAATGTGAACGGCATTCCCGAGATGCTGGCCCCCGACGAGGCCTGGCACACGCCGCCCGGTGACCGCTACCGGCTGGCGGAAGCCATCAAGCTGGCCCTCGCCGCCCACTTCGCCGGCGATCGTCGCCGCGCGGACAAAGCCCGCGCCGCCGTGCTGCGCAAATACCACGAAGCGAACTCGCTCCCGCAGCATGTCGCCCTCGTCCGGCAGTGCGCGCTGAGGAAAAACTGAGCCGTGCAAGCAACCCCCACCCATTTTTCCAATCTGGAATGGCCCGCCGCCGGCGCCCGCGTCGCCGGGCCGGTCGTCTGGCTCCGCGGCTGGGTCGTGGGCCAACCGGGCCATGATTTCATCGACGTGCGGGTCCGCCACCTCGGCCGCAGCCATCTCGGAATCCTGGGCCTGCCGCGCGCCGATCTGGCGACCCATTTCAAATCGGACCGGCCGTGGCTGCCGGCGGAGTTCATCGTCGGCGTGCCGGTGGAGAACGGCCCCGTGGAATTGGAACTGGAAGTTCGGGATACCGAAGGCCAGTGGCAGCCGTTGCAGCGCGTGGGTCTGACCGTCGCGGCCGAGGGCGAGACCAGCCCACGCAACGAAGGCCAGCTGGTGCCGCACGCCGACGGCACCTGGACGGAGCGCACGCCGCACCTGCCATTTTATGGGCATCTCGAAGGTCCGGCCCCCTGGGATAAAGTTGCGCCCGGCCACGCAAAAATTTTCGGCTGGCTCCTGTCCAGCTCGGGCCCGCTGCAAGCCGTATCCGGCACGACCGACACCCTGGTGTTCAATCAAGTGGCGCACGGGCTCACGGACGAGTTGCTGGCCACCCAGGTACCGTCGCTGCCGGCGGCGCGCCAGGCTCGGATCGAAGGATACGTCGAGGTTCCCCTCACGCTCGTCGCCCCCATCCTGCTGCGCATCTACGCCCAGTTGGCCGATGGGTCGGTCCATTTGTGTTTTGCCCGGCGCTTGCACCTGAATGTCACCCCACCGGCCCAGATCCGGCCGCTCCGCCGCCTAGTGCCGACGGACGATCTCAGCTTGCCGCCACTGCCCTCGGGCCGCCCGCGCCGGTTGCTGCTCGGGCTCCGCGATCTGGAGCCCACC
>JANMVS010000108.1:0-8675 GCA_031392885.1 Verrucomicrobiota bacterium | reverse complement strand
AAATGTTCGGGGGGGCGCGCGCTGGTCTTGTTTGTCGCCGACCTGTATTTGATGTTGTAAAACCCCGGTGCTGCGCCGGGCGGCCCCCGGGGCGGCGCCCGCCGGCGCCCGCGCCCGTTTGATGGTGACGCGATAGTGTTCCTGGTGGGGATGATCGCTGAGACTATAGCAGCGGATGAGCTGGCCGCTGCGGTGGATCCCGGGCAGGCGAAAGGTCAGATACTGGCCGGGCTTGAAGGCGGGCAGGGCTTTGGCGTCGTGGGGGACGAGGTGGAAGGAACTCACCTCGGCACTCTCCACGACCTTGTCCCGGACGACAAACTTGCGAAATCCGTTCCACGGCAGCGGATCCTGCGCCTGCTTCCGGCGCAATTCGCGCGCCATGGCCAGTTCCTCCTCAAAACGGGAAATCTCGAGCGCCCGCCGCTGGACATCAACCCGGCCCCGCTGGATCGCGCCCAGCAGGCTCAGGCCCAGTCGCCCGATCACGAGCAGGATGAGGGTGAGACCAAGATAAGTCCAAAGCATGCGCGTGGGGGGAGGGCAGCTTCAGCCGAGAAGGCCGCCCCGGACCAGGGAGGCGTCACGACATTTAGGCGGGCGGGTGACGGGCATGGATTGAATGGGTGGGCCGCCGCCCGGAAAAAACTCCGAGCCTGGCAGGAATTCTTGGGTGGCGGGGATGGCGGCCCAACGTATCGGGCATTCCTGGCCGTCTGACAAATGGAATATGGTGGAGTTTCAGCTTGCGCTGAATTTTCATGACCCAATCTTTAGCGCGAGGCGGCGGAAAATTCCTCGCTACATTACAGCGCGCTCATGCCTATCACGTCTCGTTCAGGCACTCCCCGCCACCCACCAAAATCCGTGCGATGGCTTTGATGTCCCTCCGCTTCCGTTTTGCCTGCGCCAGCGTGCTGGTGACGCTGGCCCGGCCGGCCGGCGCCGCACCCCTCGCGGCCAAGGTCGGCGGACCCGAGACCTGCGCCGAGTGTCACATCCAGGAAATCGAGGCGTGGAAACTCACGGTGCATTTTAAAACGCTCAACACGATGCACCGGCGCCCGGAAACCGCCGCCATGCTTGGCCGGCTCGGGCTCGGTCCGATCAAGACCGAACCGCAGTGTTTGAGCTGCCACTACCTCGGCCGGGAGGTCGACAATGAATACCAGGTGGCCACCGGCATCTCCTGCGAGTCGTGTCACGGCGCGGGCAAGGACTGGGTCCAAAGCCACGGCGATTACGGCAAGGGCGTCACGAAGGCGACCGAATCCGCCGAGCACCGCACCCGCCGCCGGGCCCAGGCCCTCGTCGCTGGCCTGATCCGGCCGGACAACCTTTACGCGCTGGGGGCGAATTGCTACGGTTGCCATATCGTGACCGACGAAAAGCTCACCAACCTCGGTGGCCACTCTCCGGCCAGTGCCAACTTCAACCTGCTCACCTGGTCCCAGGGCGAGGTCCGGCACACCATTCTGCACACCGACAACAAGGCCAACCCCGAGGCGACGGCCGAGCACAAGCGCCGGCTTTTTGTTCTCGGGGTCATTCTCGAGACGGAATTTTGCTTTCGCGCCGTGGCGCACGCGACGGAGAAGGCCAATTTTGGGCTCACCCTCGCCCGCCGCGCGGATGGGGCGCGCCAGCTGCTGGGAAAAATCCAGGCGCTGGCCCCCACCCCCGAGTTGGCGGCCATTGTCGCGGTCGCCCAAGCGGCGGGCCTGCGCCTGAACAATGCGGCGGAATTGAACCAGGCGGCCGAAAAAATTTCCGGACTTGGCCGCGAGTTCGCCGCCAACGTGACCGGCGAACAACTGGCGGGTATCGATGGCCTGCTGCCGGGCCCTGAGCGCTATCAGGGCAAACCCTACCAGGTGGCCGGCAAACCGTAGTCCCGCCGCCCCTTCTCCCCATGGCCAAAACGGTCAGCCGTCCCACGATCCTCCCCGGATCCCAAGCGCCCTACACCCTGGCCACGCGGCAGGCGCTGCCCGAGCGCTGGGACAAACCGTTCAGCCCGGATATGAGCGAGCTGGAGGTGGATCAAATTCTGGCGCTGCCGCAGTTTGCCACCACCCGGCTCGATCGGTTTCCCGCGTCGATTCCCCTTCGTGGCATCCTGAAAAACGACGCCCGCATCCGCCGGTTTCAGCCGGGAGAAATCATCGTGCGCCGGGGAGATTACGGCCACTCGGCCTTCATTATTTTGACCGGGGCGGCGATGGTGTTGCTGAAGGAACCGCCCGCCGAACTCCTCGGCCGCCCCCTGCAGGTGCGGCCATCGATCTGGGGTAGTTTCAAACAGTGGGTGAACCGGCCCCATTTTGCCGAGCAATCAACCACCCGCGCCGCCCCGCCCGGTCTGCAGTTGGGCCGCGGCGGCGAAACCCGCATTTTCCTGCAGGATGTGCCCGGGGTGCTTGAGCCCGACCGCACGGCCACACTCCAGGCCGGGGAAATGTTTGGCGAAATTGCCGCGCTCGGCCGGACGCCCCGCACCGCCTCGGTCGTGGCCCAAGGCGAGGCGCAATTGCTGGAAATCCGCTGGCAGGGCCTGCGCGAGATCCGCAACTACTCGCCCGACTGGAAGGAGCAGTTCGACCGGCTTTACCGCGAGCGCAGTCTCCGGCGCCACCTGACCGAGACCCCTCTGATGTGGAACTTGCCTGAGCGCACGATCCAGCTGATTGCCGATGCCACCCGGTTTGAAACCTACGGGCAATTCGACTGGCACAGCTCCTACCAACGCGTCCGGGATGCCGGCGAGCGTGAGCTGCTGGAACAGGAGCCGGTGATTGCCCGCGAAGGCGATTACCCCAACGGGCTGCTGCTCGTGCGCAGCGGTTTTGCCCGTGTCAGCAGCCGGTATAACCACGGGGAACACACCGAAAGCTACATTGGCAAGGGCCAGTTGTTCGGCCTCCGCGAAATTGTGACGGGTTGGCGGGGTCAGCACATGCCGCTGCGCCACAGCCTGCGCGCCCTCGGCTACGTGGACATTCTCTTTATTCCCACCGCGGTGCTCGAGGAGCACGTCCTGCCCCGCCTGACGCCGGATCACCTGGCCTCGCTCACGCTGGCGCCCGCCCCGGTGGTCCAGCTCGATCGCAAAGAGGACAGTTTTCGCGAGTTTATTGTCGCCCAACGTTTCATCAACGGCCGCGCAACCATGCTGATCGACTTGGATCGTTGCACGCGTTGTGATGACTGTGTCCGGGCCTGTGCGGCCACCCACGACAACAATCCGCGCTTTATCCGTCAGGGCCCCGAGTCGAGCGGAGTGATGGTCGCCAGTGCCTGCATGCATTGCATCGATCCCGTCTGCATGATCGGTTGTCCGACGGGGGCCATTCATCGGGAAAGCGCCGATGGTCAGGTTGGCATCAACCCGGACACCTGCATCGGCTGCGGTATCTGCGCCCAAAGCTGCCCCTATGGCACGATCCAGATGGTCGCGTTGCGCGACGAGGAGGGTATGCCGGTCGTGACCGAGGAGACCGGTGAGCCCATCCGCCGCGCGACCAAGTGCGACTTGTGCATCGACCAGCCAGGCGGGCCGGCGTGCGTGAGCGCCTGCCCCCACGATGCCCTGGTCCGGGCCGACATGTGCGCCGGCGATGATCTGGCCTCTTGGCTGCACCGATGAAAACCTTGCTCGCCCGCCGCTGGGTCCTTTCCCTGACGACGCTCACCCTGGCCCTCACTCTGGCCGGGGGGTGGCAACTCGGCCGGACCGCCCTGCGCCCGATGGCGATGTATACCGGTTGGCTGCTGTTGGCGCTGGTACTGGGTTTGACGTTTTTCAATGCCCGGAAAAAATTACCGTTTCTTCCGCTCCTGAGCGCGAGCACCTGGCTGCAGGCCCACATCTACCTCGGCTGGCTGGCCTGCTTCATTTTCGTGCTGCACACCGGCGTCCGTCTGCCCGACGGTCGACTCGAGTCCATCCTGGCCCTGGTCTTTATCATGGTCGCGGCCAGCGGGGCGTTTGGTCTCTGGCTGAGCCGCTGGCTGCCGCCCCGCCTGGCGCGCTCGGGCGAAAGCCTGGTCTATGAGCGCATTCCCACGTTGCGCCACCGGTTGCAGGGGGAAGTGAAGGAACTGGTGCGCCAGGCGGAGGCCGAGACGAAGTCCACCACCCTGGCCGATTTCTATCTTCGGGTGCTGTGCGACTATTTTGCGCGCGTACCGACACTGTGGGCGCCCCTGGCCGGCGCCGATCCCGAATACCACCGCGTCAGTGTTGAGCTCGTGACCTTGCGCCGCTTCCTCAATGTCCGCGAGATCGCCGTCGCCGACCAGATCGCGGAAATCCTCGAGGCGAAACGCAACTTGGACGGCCAACTGGCCGGCCAGCGCCTGCTCAAGCTCTGGCTTTTTGTGCACCTTCCGCTGTCGTATGGGCTGCTCGTGTTCACGTCCGCCCACGTGTGGCTCGCGCTGCAATATTCGCACCGGTTGTAAACTCATTCTACCGTCATGCGCCGCCTGCTGCAAAGCATCATCTACAATCGCAAGCTCTACGACCGTCCGCAGGATGACTGGGTCTGCGGGCGCGCGGCGGAAGGGTGTCCCTGCGTCTTTGGCCCCGGGGCCAAGGGTGAGTGCCGGGCCACCAGTCAGTGCCTGCCGGCGAAAAAAGGCGACCGCTGGATCTGTACGCGGGCGATCTCGCTGGGGGCCGTTTGTGAGCGCGGCCCGTTACCCGACGGCACGTGCGGCTGCCCGGTGCCGCCTTGCTGGCCGCAGCGCAGCTTGCGCGCCCAGCGCGGCCGGCTCGTGTGGCTCACCTTCAGCTTCGCCCTGGGGTTGGTGGTCCTGGCGCTGTGGGGCTCGACCCACGTCGTCTGGTCCAACCCGGGTCCGCTGACCACCCAGCACGCGATGTCGGCGCAACGCTGCGCCGATTGCCATGTCGAACCGGCGGCCATTGCCGTCACCCGCGTGGCCCGGGCCGACCGGCAGCTGGAGCACAATCAGCTCTGCATCAAATGTCATGATCTCGGTCCGCAAGGCAGTTTGCCTCACGGGGCGACGCGCCCCCAACTCGCCGCCCTCGCGACCGGGGCGAAATCGGGCCCGGGAACCCAGCCGTTGGCGCTGGCGGCGGCGCAGGCTTTGGCGCCGGGCGACCGCACGAACCTGGCCTGTGCCGCCTGCCATCAGGAGCACCACGGGCACGATGCCGATCTCAAGCGCATGAGTGACCAACAGTGCCAGGTCTGCCACCAGGCGCAGTTTGCCAGCTTCACGTTGGGGCACCCGGAATTTACGAACTATCCTTATGTGCGGCGGACCCGGCTGCAGTTTGATCACGTCACCCACGTGCAGAAATATTTCACCGACCCACGCCAGGTGGCCGCCGCGCCGACTTCCTGCGCGCAATGCCATGAACCGGGAGTGGATGGCCGCCAGATGCTGGTCCGCAATTTTGAACAAACCTGCGCCAAGTGCCACGCCGGGCAAATTGAAGGCGAGGGGCGGGCGGATGCCAAGGGCCTGGTCTTCCTGCGCCTGCCGGGATTCGACCTTGCGGCGCTCGAGGCGGCTGGCGCGACGATCGGCGAGTGGCCGGCCTATTGCGAAGGCGGGCTCACTCCATTCATGCGCTGGATGCTGGAAGGGGATGCGACCGCGCGCGCCGCGCTGATTACCCTGGGCCCGGCCAATCTGGCCAAGCTGGCGGCCGCCACGCCGGCGCAGAAAGTCGCCGCGACGCAGCTGTTGTGGAGCGTCAAGGGCCTCCTCGCCGATTTGGTCACCCAGGGCCAGCAGGTGGTCATCCGCCGCCTCGGCCCGCCAACCGCTGGTCAGTTGCCGGCGCGCCGCACGGGTCAGTTTTCTCCCGATAGTCTGCAGGCGGCCCAGCAGGCCTGGCTGCCCAACCTCCTGGTGGAAGTCGCCGCCTATCGGCGCGGCGAAAAACCCACCCGGCCGCCGGTCGCCGCGGGCCCGCGCGTCGCTTCTGTCGCCCCGGCCGCTTTAGTCGCGGTTGCCCCGGCCCCGGCGTCGGACGATCTCCTTGCTGATCCCGCACCCCAGCGGGTGGCTCCCGCCGCCGGAGGCGATCTGCTCACGGCAGAGCCGCCGGCCGCCAGTCCCTTGGTGGCCGCACCGACCGGGCGCCCGCGGGTGGGGCTGGAGTTCGATGACGCCGAGGCGCGGGTCGCGGAAGGCGGCTGGTACCGGCGGGACGAAACCTACGCGCTTTACTACCGGCCGGGTGGCCACGCCGATTTGTTTCTCACCGCCTGGCTGGAGGCCACGGCCAACGATCCCCAGCCGGCCGCCCAGGCGATCTTCACCCAGCTGGCGGCTGAAAGGTCGCCGGGGGTATGCATGAAATGCCACACCGTCGATCGCACCCAGGGCTCCGTCGTCGTCAACTGGCTGGCGTCCCGTCCGTCGCCCGATCTGCGCATGTTCACCACGTTCAAACACGCGCCCCACTTCAGTCTCATGGGCGATCAGGGCTGCAGCACCTGCCACGTGCTCGACGTCAACGCCAACTACGTCGGCGCCTTTGGGGCCAACCACGACACCACCATCTTCCACAGTAACTTTACCCCGCTGTCCAAGACCGCCTGCACCACCTGCCACCAGCCGACGATCGCCGGCGCCAGCTGCCAGCAGTGCCACAATTATCACACCGGCAAATTGCAGATGCTTCAGCCGCGGGCGGCGGAGTTTCACGGGGTGGCCCGCCCGGCCCCGCGGCCCGAGCCGTAACGATGCAGCCGGAATTTCCCGCGGAGGACGCGGATAAGCGCGGATCAAGGCGTTAGAGATAAAACTCGAACCGATTTAATCCACATCGTCCGGTGCATAATTATTCCAATCTCCCAATCTCCCAAGCTTCTGCACTCTACACCAAGGCCGCCAAGATCACGAAGGCTCGCCTCTGCTCGGGAATTTCTCTGCGGACTTTGCGATCTTCGGGCAAAAGCTTTGGGCGTTTAGTATTGGATCGGTTGGCTCTGGGTTGGACTTGGCTCTAAAATATCCGGGTCGATCCGCGTAATCCGCGGTTTCCTGCTGCATGGATTTTGGCTAGCCCGGGCCCCGCGATCGGGCGCAGGCTTGCGGCGCCCCGGATATTGCCAACACTGCCGCGCCATGCGGTTTCTCTCGCTCGTTTTCGTCAACCTCCGCCGCCACCAGCTGCGCGCGCTGATCGGCGTTGCCGGCATCGGCTTTGGGGTGGCCGCCATGTTGACCATCCTCTCCATCGTCAACGGCGCCATCGGCATGTTCGAACGGATCCTCGCCGTCGACAGCCACTACCTCGTCTTCGAGAAAAACGTCTCCGATCTCTTCTTCAGCAGCGTGGCGGATGATCAGGTGGCCGCGTTGCGTGGCCGGGAAAACGTCGTGTCCGCCGAACCCCTGCTCTTCGGCCTGGTGACCTCCGGCGACCGGCCGATCATCACCTGCTTCGGCCTCGAAGCGACCAACCCGCGGCTCCTGAAGGCGAAATGGTCCGCCGGCCGGCGCGAGGAGTTTGGCCAGATCCCAGACGGCGTCTGGCTGGGCGCGCGCGCCGCGGAATTCCTGGCGGCCACGGCCGGGCAGAAAATTGCCATCGGGAAAGGGGAATTCATTGTCGCCGGCATTTTCTCCACGGAGAACGGCTTCGAGGATGGCGGGGTCTTTCTGCCGCTGAAGGCGGCGCAGGCCTTCTTCAGTCGCGCGGGCGTCTCCTCCGTCGTCGCGATCAAGCTGCGCGACCCGGCGCGGGGCGCGGACTTCAAGCGCGCCGTCGAGGCGGCGCACCCCGGCCTGATCGCGCTGGCGAATCACGAATTCAACCAGAGCTACACCCAGTTCAAAATCCTGCATCTCACGTCCTGGGCGGTGGGCCTTTGCGCCTTCCTGCTCGGCGGGCTCGGCGTCGCCAATACGATGCTGCTGTCGGTGTTCAGCCGCATCCGCGAAATCGCCGTGCTGCGCGTCTGCGGTTTTTCGCAAGGGCAGGTGACCGGGCTGATTTTTGGCGAGGCCGTGCTCATCGCGCTCGCCGGTCTGGCCGTCGGATTCACGCTGGGCTCCGCCGCACTTTTCGCGTTGGGCCACGCGCCGCAGTTCCAAGGCTACGTGCAGGCCGTCATCAAGCCCGCGATGGTTGGCGGCATCATCGCCACCGCGCTGGTGACCGCCGTGGCGGGGGCGATTTACCCCGCGTGGTTCGCCGCAAAAATCCAACCCGCGGAGGCCCTCCGCTATGAATAACCGCCGCCCCGCCCGGAGAATTCATGGAGCCACGACGACCTCGCCGTGGTTCCAGAGTGCAGCATGCTGGAGCGCGGGCGGCCCCGCCGGCGGGTCGGAAATGACCCGGAGCTCGCTCCGGGAATCTTTACGATACCAAGGAGGCTGCGCATGAGCGGGGGGCTGATCAACGGCCGGGACTTGTGCAAGTCTTACGACGCGGGCCGCGTTCGCGTGCTCGATGGCATCAGCTTGGAGGTGCAGGCGGGCGAGGTCGTCGCCCTGTGGGGGGCGTCGGGCTCCGGCAAGAGCACGCTGCTGCATTTGCTCGGCGGGCTGGATGTGCCGGACTCAGGCGAACTCTCGGTTTGCGGACTGGATCCGCGCCGCGAGGCGCACCGGCTGGAGCTCCGCCGCCGCCATCTCGGCTTTGTCTTCCAGCTGCACAACCTGATCCCGGACCTCAC
>JANMVS010000081.1:0-8569 GCA_031392885.1 Verrucomicrobiota bacterium | reverse complement strand
ACGGAACCTCGGTGGACAAACCGATCGACTTGCGTACGGAGGAAGGCGAGGATGTGGCCCAGCGTGACATTCCCGACTACGTGAAATTCCGGGAGTTCACCGATATGATGATGCTGGACCGCTATCTGAAGGAAGGGGCGGACTACATCAAAAAGAATGGTGCCGGCTACAACCCACTATTTAAGACGGCCCAGGATTACGCGGACTTCCATATCGAAATACTGTTGGTTTATTGCTTCATGCACCTGGACGGCAACGTGGGCGTCGAGCACGGCGAGCATTCCGGGGCGGAGGACTGCCTGATGCGGTATTATTTCGCGAAGTACTATGAATCGAAAAAGCCCGCGACCATCGGGAGCAAACAGTACTACCTGATCGGTGAAGGCACCGAACACATCGGCATGGCAATCTGCCATGACAAGACGGGCACAGGCGTGAATGCGCCCGGACACATGCCGCAGTCGCGCTACGGCGACGCGAGCAACGGCGACTGCTTCTCCCACATCTGCCCCAACGACGCGATACCACCGCGCGCCGCCAAATGAAATCCGCGTCCCTCCTCTCGTTCGCCCGCATCGGCCTCGCCGGCTTGATGCTGGGTTTGCTCGTGCCCGTGCACGCGGCAGGAAAGCCGGCGCCGCAGGTGTCCGTTTCGCTGCGAGGTGTCGCGGGACAAACCCTGGAGCAGGGAGAACCTTGGCGGGTGGTCGTGCGGCTGGATCTCCCGCGCGGGAGCAAGGAAACTCTCGTGCTGGCCCCCGAAGCGGGCACGTGGGCGGAGGCAATCGCGGTGGAGCTGTATCCGGCGACTGACAATGCCGTCGCCGCCCGGGCGGAAGCAGTGGGGAAACCGGAAATGTCCCAGGCCACGCTCGATGCGAAACACATCGCGGGCGGTTTGTGGCGATTCTCTCCGGAGGCCATGCAGGCCGTCGCGCCCGGCAACTATGTGCTGCGGGTTCGTCTGGCCATCGCCGGTGGCTCTGGTTGGAAGGGCGTGAGTTCGGCGCGGGAAATTTCCGTGGTGGTGGTGCCGGCAGCGGCCCAGCCAGCAACCCAACGAATGGTGAACCGGGCGCACGATCTGTTGTTGCTCGGCCAAGTAGAGGTCGCGGCTGCCACAGTCGATGCCAGTTTGAAAACTTCGCCCCGCGATTATTCGTTGCTGAAGGTGCGGGCGCAGATTGCCGAACGCGCTGGCAATCCGTTGGCCGCGATCATGTGCCTGAATGCCGCGAATTTTTCCACCGGCAAGAAAACCGCCGGTCAACCTCCGGCCGAGGATATCGAGTTGCGGGACCGGTTCGAGAAATCGCGCCGGGCGGTTGTCGCTTCGGCCCCGCCTCCGCCCGCTTGGAGCTGGCCGCCAGCGGAAGTGCTGCTCGCGTTCGCGCAGGAAGCGAAAGATTCCGCCTTTATTCCAGCGATGCCGCCGGAACGCGCGCCAAGTGCGCGCAACGAGATCGCACCGGCGGTCGCAACCCCGGCTTCGCCGCCACCGATCCGGTCCGAACCGGCGCCTGTCACGCCTGCCGCGCCCCTGCATGAGCCCGGCGCGATCGTGCCGGCGACTGAATTGAACGATGCGAAAATCCGCTCGGATCTCGCCGGCCAGTGGGCGGCGAGCGCGGTAGCCGGTTCGCAGTACGGCCGGACGCAGTATTCGGCCGCTCAGGCCACGGGTGCTCCCAATATTTCCGTGGCCGGCAACAGCCCCGATGCCTGGTGTCCGGCGAACAAGAACACCGGCACCGACTGGCTCGAAGTTTCGTTCGCCAAACCTGTCCAGGCCACCGAAGTGCGGATTCGCCAGAACGACACAGTCGGGGCGATTGCGAAGATCGAAGCCATCGAACCCGACGGCACGGCGCATGTATGGTGGGAAGGGATCGATCCTTACAAGGCGACCGCAGTGCGGGAGATTGTCTGGTTTGCGATCCGCGTGCCGAAGACAGCGTACCTGGTGGCGAAGATCAAAGTTACGCTGAACCTTGCGGCGGCTACGGGCTGGAAGGAGATCGATGCGGTGCAGTTGGTCGGTGCGGCACCGTAAGGATTGGTGCGTGGGGCAATTATTTGGATCGGCCACGAATTTATTCGACGCTTTGGGAGGATTCTCCTTTCTCAAGGTCGTGCTCCCCGGCTCATTCATGCGCAGTGTCTTTCCTGTTTCCGCATGGTTTTTGGTCGTCTTGCTGTCGTTAGCTCCGATCTCCCGCGCGCAGGATAATTCCGACAGGGAGAAGGACGGGGGCAAGAAGCACTACCTCACTTTCCAAGTCAGCTATTTGGGCAGCGCCCACCGGTCGCATCAGGATGAAAACGGGCAGAGCGAGACGAGCATTGAAGTGAATGATCGCTTCAGCGGCCGGATCGAAGTGCGTCCCACGGAAGCGTACGATCTCCCGACCAACCAGTCGGAGGCCGCGCAGCTTGCGCGCCTGAAGGCCATGCAGGCCGCGGTGCTGGCGGGCGATGCGGAAAAACTGAAAGCAGTCACGCCCCCACTGCTCGTTACCTGGTTTCCGCGGGGCAATGAGGTGGAGATCACTGGCACGATTTCGGAAACAAAGCGGTCGAGCTCGTACAACACAGAGTTTGGGGAATCCCGCGCAAAGAGTGATCGCGCGACCGAATCCTATCGGGGGCAGAAAGTGTTCGCGGGGGATTTCGGCAACGCGTTCGTTAAAATTCGTGCCGAGGAAAAACTTTACGACATTCAATTCTCGCTCATGCCCGACATGGCCACGACGTGGGAGGCGGTGCACCAGACCTTGGTTAGCGATCACAAGGAAGAGGGCCATGACAGGCACACCGAGTCCGAAGCCGCTGTGCCCTTGGATGCGGGGCCGAACCAGATCGGTCTCGGCTACAGTAACGATCAAATCGTGGCTGAGGTAAAAAGTCAGCCCCTCGCGGGGGCCGCGGGCGAGCTGCTCGGCACCACGCGAATCCCGGTCCCGAAACCGGCGGGATGGGATGGCTCGTGGGATATTGCCATGCTGGTCTCGTGGCAGATCGACCTTACGCTTCCACCGGTTGAGTTGGTCATCACGGCTCCGGGGTACGACGAGTGGCGACCCGAAGGAAATATCAAAAAGCCGGCCGAGCCCGGTAACAAGCTGGTGGCGCGCGCCACGCTCAAGCCGAAGGCAGGGCAGGGAACGTTTGTCCCCCGGGTGAAGAGCATCCGTTTCCAACTGCTCGACACTTCGCGCGAACCCGGTGTGTGCCTGAACTGGCCGCTCGAGGCGAAAGACGATGATTACGACCTGCGGCTGGCGGCCGTGGCCGGAGGGAAGCTGAGCAAAAAAGACCAAATCCTCGAGGTCGACGACCCGAGGCGGAATGACGAAGGACAAGCTTACGCGGAAGCGCAGATCGACAGTTACGATTTTGGCGGGCGCGCCTCGCTCCGCGTCGTTTGCCTGCTGGCGGATGGCCGTGAGATCGAGGGCGTGATGAAGGATACCGGCGAGATGCCGCGTTTGCCCAAGATGAAGAGCCCGGGGTGGATCGCGGATTCTTGGCGAAAGGCGCATCACGCCGAGAAACTCGCCGACGACGATGACAACGAAAAGGTCGAGGGCCAGAAGGACAACGGCGACGGCTACACGCTCTACGAGGAATACCGCGGCTGGGTCGTCGACGGAAACCATGTCGAAGGCGATCCGGAGAAGAAGGATTTCTTCGTGCTCAACCTGATTGGCGGAGATGCGGAACCCGGCATCGATTTATTTGAGCAACTCTCGGAGTTGAGGGTGCATTCGAAACTGCGGCCGGAAGAAATGTCAGAGACGACGCGCCTGCTGAACGGCAACCGCCGCGACGGCCCGCATAATAAGGATCAGCATGGCGTATGGGTGAAGACCTTTGCCTCAAAATCCGAACTGGGCGATGACGGTGCGGCGACGGTAATGAACAAGAAGGGCGTGGCCGGCCGACCAGGTCTGGTCGATGGGGTCGGCATCCTCGCGCGCGACAATACCGAGAGCGCCTTCAACAAGCCCTACAATCTGCCGGCGGAAGAGGCGATCTTCGCCTATGATCGCGCCGTCGCGCATGAGCTGTTGCACACGGTGGGCGTGGAGCATCATGGCAGTGGCGATTACCGCATGATTGTCGGGTACGCCTCGACGCGAAATCCGGTGAACAAACTCGGGCGGCCCTACTACGGAACCTCGGTGGACAAACCGATCGACCTGCGCACCGAGGAAGGCGAGGATGTGGCGCAGCGTGATATTCCCAAATATGAAGAATGTCGGAAGTTCGCGGACATGATACTGCTGGATAGTTACCTGAAGGAAGGTGCGGAATATATCAAAAGGAATGGCGTCGGCTACGGTGGCTATCACACGCCCCAGGATTACGCGGACTTCCATATCGAAATCATCATAATTTATTGCTTCATGCATTTGGACGGCAATGTGGGTGTCGAGCACGGGGAGGATTCGGGTGAGGAGGATTGCCTGATGCGTTACTACTTCGCCAAGTATTGTGAGTCGAAGCTGGCGCCAGCCATGGGACAGCAAATGTACTATTTGATCACCCCCGGAACCGAGCGCATCGGCATGGAAATCTGCCGCGATGGCGCGGGTACTGGCGTCAACGCTTCAAGCCACAAGCCCCAATCGCGCTATGGTGATGCGGCACAAGGCTCAGGAAACTGCTTCGAGCAAATCTGCCCCAACGACGCGATTCCGCCGCGGAAAACGAAATGATGAAGCCATTACATCACAGTGCATCGATTGAGGGGTGGAACCCGGCCTGCGGACGGGTTCGAGCGACGTGCGCAAAAGAAAACCCGTCCGGGGGCCGGGTTCCACCTGTCACTGCGTGGCTTTTCGCTCTTTTCATCGGCGTGCTGTTGGCTTCGCCGATTGTTGCCGCTGCCGCCCCCTCCCCGGAAATTTCACTCTCTTTGCGCGGCGTGGGCGATGGTAGCGTCGAACAAGGTGAACCGCTGCGCGTCGCCGTGCGCGTCCGGGCGCCGCGCGGCGCGAAGGAAGCGATCAAGCTTGCTCCGGCCAGCGGCACGTGGGCCGACGCCATCCGGGTGGAAATCGCTCCCGCTTCCGGCGGTGCCGCCGTAACGCTGGCCGAGGCCGTGGGTAAACCGGATTCAGCGCAGGCAACTTTGGATAAAACGCATATCACCGGCGGGCTCTGGCGGGTTTCGGCCGAGGCCATGCAACGGCTCGCGCCGGGAAATTACGCGGTGCGGTGCCGGCTTACGATTCCCGGTGGCGGCTCTGGTTGGACCGGTGAAGTCGTTTCTGCGGCAACACGGTTGCACGTCGTGGCCGCATCCAATTCGGCGGATCGAGTGACCCAGCGGGCGGTCAACCGCGCGCATGATGCGTTGCTCACCGGGCGCGTGGAAGAAGCAGCGTCGATTCTCGATGCGGTTCTGACAAATTCGCCGGATGATGGGCGGTTGTTGACGGCGCGGGCCGTGGTGGCAGAACGGGCGGGAAATATTTTTGCGGCGATACTCTGTGCGAAACGCGCGGAGCGGGCGCGTCCGCTTACGAGCAAAGGCCTGCCCCCGGTTGAGCTCCAAGAATTACAGACGCGTTTACAGCTGGCACTGCCGGAAGCGATGAAGCGGTCGGACAAGCCCGCCGAGTGGACCTGGCCGCCCCCGAGCGTCATGAGAATGCCGGAATCGATGATGCCGCCTTTGACAAAAGCAAATTCACCTTCTGCTCCAGCGCTCGCGGCCCCGGATGCACCAACGCCGAAGCCGATTCCTGCTGCAACACCCGGTGCATCGCCAGCTTCCGCTGTTGTGTCAGCTCCGGCCCCGGCCAGTCCACCGGTTGTGGCAAAGTTACCCGTTACGACCGCCGGTCTGCCCTCGCCGAGGGAGATTGTGCCAGCGGATGAGCTTAACGATGCGAAGGTCAGCGCCGACACCGCCGGCCAATGGGCGGCGAGCGCGGTTGCCGGTTCGCAATACGGTAAAACACAATACTCCGCTGCGCAGGCCACGGGCGCACCCAACATCAAAACCGCCGGCAACAGCCCCGATGCGTGGTGCCCCGCCAGCAAAGCCCAGGGCACCGACTGGCTCGAGGTGACGTTTGCCAAACCTGTTAAGGCCACCGAGGTGCGCGTGCGGCAGAACGACACAGTCGGTGCGATCACGAAGATCGAGGCAATCGAGCCCGACGGTACGACCCATGTCTGGTGGGAAGGCGTCGACCCCTACAAGGCACCCGCAGTGCGGGAGATCGTCTGGTTTGCGGTGCGCGTGCCGAAGACTTCATATCTCGCCGCGCGCATGAAGCTCACGCTCAACCTTGCCGCCGGACCGGGTTGGAAGGAAATCGACGCAGTGCAACTGGTCGGAGCGGTGGAGTAGTCGAACCAGAAGGTTGGCCACAAAAAGCGCAAAAGACGCATAACAGGTTGGCTGCAACGGAGCCAAGGCTGGTGGAATCCGGCCTCCGGACGGGTTGGTTTGGTCGAGACGGTCACAACGCATCCGGAGTCCGCGTTCCACCAACGAACGACCGGTTGTTTTGTACCCAATGCGTTTTTTGTGGCAAAAAATGCCGGCGGTTTGGCCTATGCCGGAGAAAGCCGTTGACCATTGCCGCGGGCTCCCCGAAATCAGCGGATTTAATGAAACCCAGTAGCGAGCATCGAGTAGCGAGTAGCGAGCACCACAAACCAGTCCGAGGCGGGCCGTCTTTCTACTCACTACTCACTACCCGCTACCCGCTACTTCACCCATGAGCGAATTCATCAGCCACGAATGCGGGATCGCCTTGGTGCGGTTGAAAAAGCCGCTCGCTTACTACCAGGAGAAATATGGCACGCCGCTCTGGGGCTTCCAGCAGCTCTTCCTGCTGATGGAGAAACAGCACAACCGCGGCCAGGACGGCGCCGGCGTGGCCTGCGTGAAATTCGACATCCCCGCCGGCGAGCCGTACATGTTCCGGGAGCGCAACGTGGAAACCAATCCGCTCGACAAGATTTTCCAGGACCTGCTGGCGCGCTACAACACCCTGGTGGCCGAGGGCACGGTGCATCCGGAGTTTCCGGACACCGTGAAAAAGAATTTCGATTTCGGCGGCGAACTCTACCTCGGGCATCTGCGCTACGGCACCTCGGGCGGCTACAACCTGAGCGCCTGCCATCCCTTCTTTCGCCGCAGCTCCTGGCCGACCCGCAACCTCATGCTCGCGGGCAATTTCAACCTGACCAACACGGCGGAGTTGAACGACAGCCTCATCGCCATCGGCCAGCATCCCATTTTCGCCACCGATACCCAGGCCATCCTCGAACGCATCGGCTTCTGCCTCGATGAGGAGCACGAGCGGCTCTATCGCGCCCTGCGCGGCGAAGCGCTGCCGGGCGCGGAGATCACCCGCCGCATCAATCTGGAAATCGACCCGGCCCGCGTGCTCCGCACCGCTTCCGCCAACTGGGACGGCGGTTACTCGCTGGTCGGGGTCCTCGGCAACGGCGACGCCTTTGTCACGCGGGACCCGTCCGGCATCCGTCCCTGCCATTGGTTCGAGAACGACGAGGTCGTGGCCTTCGCCTCCGAGCGCGCCCCGCTCTGCACCGTCTTCGATCTCGATGCCACCCAGGTGCAGGAGGTCGAACCCGGCTGCGCCGTCGTGATGAAACGCGCCGGCAGCGTGAAACTCGAGCGCATCAAGCCCGCGCTGCCCAAGACGCAGTGCACGTTCGAGCGCATCTATTTTTCCCGCGGCAACGACGCCGACATCTACCGCGAGCGCAAGGCCCTCGGCGCCGGGCTCGCCAGTCAGCTTTGGTCGTCGATCAAGGGCGACCTGGCGAATTCCGTCTTCAGCTTCATCCCGAACACCGCGGAGGTCGCGTATTTCGGCCTGATGAGCGAACTGCGCTTCCGGCGCCGCGCCGAGGTCAAGCAGACCCTGCTGGACGCCGCCCGGGCCGGCACGATCACCGAGTCGCTGGTCGACGACCTGATCCTCAACAACTGGCCGCGCGGCGAGAAGCTTGTCACGAAGGACGTGAAGATGCGCACCTTCATCAGCCAGGAGAAGTCGCGCAACAACCTCGCGTCGCTCGTCTACGACGTCACCTACGGCGTCGTGCAGCCGCAGGACAATTTGGTCTGCGTGGACGACTCGATCGTGCGCGGCACCACGCTGCGCCGCTCGATCCTGCGGATCCTGAAGCGGCTGAATCCGAAAAAAATCATCATCGCCTCCACGGCGCCGCAGATCCGCTACCCGGACTGTTACGGCATCGACATGTCGGAGATCGGCAAGTTCGTGGCCTTCGAGGCCGCCATCACGCTGCTGAAGGAGCGCGGCCAGGCCGGGCTCATCGCGGAGGTCTACGGGCTCTGTCGCGAGGCACTGCGCCAGCCGGCGGCCGAGCCGGTCAACCACGTGCGCAAGATCTACGAGCCGTTCACGGCGGAGGAGCTTTCCGCCAAGATCACCCAATTGGTCTCGCCGAAGCCCAACGGCTGGCAGGGCGAGATCGAGCTCATTTTCCAATCCATCGAAAACCTGCACATGGCGCTGCCGCAACACACGGGCGACTGGTATTTCACCGG
>JANMVS010000038.1:0-8838 GCA_031392885.1 Verrucomicrobiota bacterium | reverse complement strand
GCGATGTTGATGAGCCAGCGCGCGCGCAGATCCCCGGGAAATTGGCCGAGCAATTCGGCAAGATAGCCGATGGCCGCGCGCGCGCCTCGCGGGAGCAGGTGCACGCCGCCGCCGGCGAGGGGAAACAGGCAGGAATCCGCGTTGTGGTTCACGAGGCAATTTTCCTGCTCACCCAGGCGCAGAGCGCAAACCGCCTTCGCCGTCAACAGCATGACGGTCTGCGCGGAGTTCAGCGGGCGGTGGTCTTCCTGCAGCAACCGCTCGTAGTCCTCGAACCCGTGCAGCGCTTTTTCGGATTCGCCGTTGTTCAGGAGTTCCTGGGCCAGCTGCAATGTGATGGCGCGCAGCTGGGCAGGGTCCGTCGTGGCGGCCAGGCGGTCACGCAACACCTGCACGCGCTCCGGGAAACGAAACGGGTTGGAAAAGAGATCACCGGTGAGCGCCGCCGCGCGCAGTCGCGCCACCATTTTCAGCGTGCTCTCCGGCTGGACCGGCCCCACTCCGGCCGCCGAGGTGCCGGGCGCGCAGATCTCCGGGGTCGGCGGTGGCGCGGCCTCCAGCCCGGTCAGGCTCACCAGGCCCAGCAGCAAGGCACCACCCCAGACGCCCATGCCGGGGAGCATGAAGGGGAGCAACGCACCACGGCGGGCACGTTCGTGGAAAAGTCGGCGTGAATTCACGTGGGCACAGTGGCGACGGGGGTGGTTGGCTCAAGTCGAAGCATTAGAATGGGGTCCGCGGAAATGCACCGAGTGGGGGTGGAGGGATCGACTGGCTTCAAGGCAAGAGCGCCAGGGCCAGCAGCCCGTCACCGGAGCCGGGGGGGTCGAGGGCGAGCAATCCCGCCGCGATAATTCCGGCCTGCTCCGGGGGCACACCTGCCAGCAGGGCCAGCGCTTCGGCCGAGGGCGCATCGCCCTGCGCCAGCGGGCGGACAAAAATCCCCGGAGCCAAGGGGGCCGGGGTCGCGTAGTAGCGGCCACTGACCGGATCGAGAAACCGGCGGCCGGCCTGGGCCAGCAGACGGGGGGCGAGCGCCTCCGCCTCCGGATGGCGCCCCGCGCGGGCCAGTTCCCGGCAGCCCAAGGCCAGCGCCGCGTAATCGGCCGGGCCGGCGGAAGTGGCGGAACCGCCCAAGTGGCGGAGTTCTCCGTCGGACGAAAGGGAAAATTCCTTCTGCACCGCCGCGAGCAGCCGGGTCGCCGCCTGGAGGTAACGCGGCTCTTCCAGTTGGGCCCCGGCGCGAGCCAAGGCGGCCAGCAGCAAGCCGTGGGCTCGGGCGGTGGCTTGCTCATCCCGCGGTGGAGCCGGGCGGCGATCACGCACGGCCAATAAACGGGCGACGGCCGCGCCCCCGCTCCCCGGAGTACCGCGCAGCAGGTTCTTTCCCTTCAATTTTCCGCTGAGATCCTCCTCCGCCGAAATGTTGCCGGCCGCTTCCACGCCATGCGCGGTTTTGAAGCCGGCTGCGTCCGCCCCCAGGGCCGCCTCAATCTCCGTTGCCGTCCAGGCATAATAGCCCGCGAATTCCTCACCGGTGGCGTCCTCCGCGGCGGCAAAGGTCCCATCGGGCCGCGCCAGCCGGGTGAGAACATAATCCAATGCGCCCCGGGCGGCGGCGGCGAAAACTTTTGCGTCGTCGCCCGCCGCCGCGTCCAGCAACGCCAGCGCGATCCGGGCCTGGTCGGCGAGATTTTTCTGGGCGTAAGGCAACCGCCACCGCGCATCCGTGGCGTACCGGAAAAATCCGCCATCCAGCGGATCCCGCAGCGGACTCGCCACCATCGCCCGCAGCGTGACGAGCGCGGTCTCTCGATCCGCCGGCGATTGGCGGAGAAGGAAACGCAGCAACTCCGGCTCGGGGTTTTTTGGAGGTTCGGTGAATCCACCATTTGCCGCATCAAACCCGGCCCGCCAGGCCTCCGCCGCCGCCGCCAGTTTTCCCTTGGATTTGTCGGGCTCGGAAATGGCCGCCGCCACCGCCTTGGTGGCCGCCGCCACTTGCGTCACGGCCTCGGCGGCCCGGGCGCGGCAGCCCGCCGGGTCCGCGGTCCAGGCGGATACGGCCTGCTGGGCGACCTTGAGGAAACTCGCCTTGCCCCACTCCTCGGTCGGCGGCAGGTAGGCGGCGCCCTCGTACGGCAGAAGTTCGGGGGTGAGCCAGAGGTTCAGGGGCTGACCCGTGAGCTGCTTCACTTCGCTCAGATAGGTCTGGTAGAGCGCGACCAGCTCCGGGTGCTCCTCCCGGTCCACGAGCACACAGATAAAGTTTTGGTTGAGCAACGTCGCCGTCGCGGCCTGGGCAAAGGTCTGGAGCCGCATCGCCCGGCTCAGCTCGCTGGTGAAAGAGCCAATGAAAAGAAAGACGGGTTTCTGCTCGTGCCGGGCCTGCGCGAACGCGGCGTCACCCCACAGCAGCCAGTGCACCGGGCCATCCGCATGGGCCCGGAAAAAAGCGGAGGACCCCGCTCTGAGCGGTCCGGCCGTCGCGCCCAAACCCGTCAGCGGGCCCAAGGCGAGGAGGAGCGCAAGCGCTCGGCTGTGCCGGGAGAAAGTGGATCGAAATTTCATAGCGGGATTAGGGCGGTGGAGATCACGACGGAACTAAAGGCGTTGGCGCACTTCGGCGGGCAGCAGCGCCAAGGCCAGGGCGCGCAAGCGCGCATCGGTGATTTCCAAACCCAAGGCCTTGTTCAGCACAAGCAGGTGGTAAAGCGAATTGGTGGTGAGGAAGCGAAGACGGGTTTCGGTGATCTCCGCCAGGCAGCGCTGCACTTGCCCCCGGGCCAGATCCATTTTTTTCCCGCGCGCGAGCACCACGGCCAGACTGACCCGGCGATCCCACAGCAAAGCCCGATCCGCGCCGCCGGCCAGCCGTTGCAGCAGCGGAGTAAAAACGCCGGTGAAAGCCTCCGCATCGGTCAAGGCGGCCTCCAGTTGCGCCCGGGCGACCAAAGCGCTGAAATCCGCCGGGTAACGCCGCAGCGCCTGGCCGGAGATTTTCGCATTCTCAAGCTGGCCCTGCTCGATGAAATACTCGGTCAGACGGCTCGCCGCCACCGGCTCATCCTGTTCGTCGACCACCTCCAGAATTCGCACCGACTGGTTTTCGAAGCCGGCGATGCGCGGCAGCTGGTAAGGCACCGGCCGCAACCAAGGGGGCAGCGCCCAGCGGTCCAGGCCGACATAAAACAGCTCGCTGGTTTGGATGGACGCCGAACGTTTGTAGGATTCAAAGAAATCATCCCACGACGGAATGACAAGGTGGGTGACTCCGCGCTGACGCAGCAAGGTGAGCGCCTCATCCCGGGAAGAGGAGATCACAATCCGGATCGCCACCGACAGGCCGTCCTTGTTTTCCCACGCGATGCTGCCCAACCCGCGCAGCCCGCCGTAGAAATACAGCGCGGAGGTCAGGCTGGGCGGGGCGAGAATCACCGGTCCATCCGGTCCGGCGGTGTGCTGGGCCAGCCACTGCGCCAGATCGCGTTCCACGAGGCCCTCGACCTCGGGCACCGTCAGCACATTGGTGGCCGCAGCGCCCCGGGTGGGGATCAGTTGGAACACCCCCGGCAGCAGGACCAGGGCGGCGACGGCGACCCGCGACCAGCGCGCGGGACGCTTCGCACCGTCGCGGCAAATCGCGGCCGTCGCCGCCACCAGCAACGGCAGCAGCACTCCGCCCAGCAGCTGCCACCAGCGGAGATAAAGGTAAGCCAGGCTGAGCGCGACCAGCACCGGGCCCAAGGTGAGGGCCAGGGCGGCGCGATGGCGGGCGGCGGTCTGGCGGCGCCAGACGAGCCACGCCGCCACCAAGAAAAATAGCAGCGGCAACAGGGTCACCCAGGCGGTCGCGGACATTCCGTTGCCCGACAGCCACACCGCGGAATTGGGCGCCATGATGCCATCCGCTTGTTTGGTCAGGCGGAAGGAAAGGATATCAACCGCTAAAAATCCCAGATCGCCCCTTTTCCACATGAGGACGGGCACCGCGGCCACGGCGGCGCCGGCGAGGACCAGGCTGGCCAGATCCGGCCAGCGCCAGGCGGGTTTTCCGCGCTGGATCAAGGCCGTGGTCAGGCCGAGCAACTCGCCGGCGCCCAGCCAGGCCAAACCATAGAGGGGATGGATCGCCCGCAGTTCCCATTGGCCAAGATGGGCGGGAAAATATTCCACCAGATAGGCGGCCAGCACGGTGGCGGCCCCCCCAAGCGACCAGGCGCGCCAAACCGCCAACGGTGAGTCGCCCGCCGGGGTTTGCTGGGCGGCGGCGCGCTGGACCCAAGCGGCCAGCAGGGCCCCGAGGGCGAGGCCCAGCAGCATCGGCATCTGGCCCGCCACGCTGATCCACAGGCCCAAGCCACCCGCCACACCCGCGAGCGCAAACCAAAGCTGCGCTTGCCGCCGGGCTGGTTCCATCCCGACCAACAGCAACAGCACACTCCACGGCGCCGCGACGAGCAGCAGGACAAAGTCGTCCGGCACCCCCGGGAGAAACCCCGCGGCAAACGGAAAAAGCAACGTCAGGCCCAGGGCGAGCAGGGCGGCGGACCAGGCGCCGAAGTGGCGGGCCACAAAAACGGTGAGCGAGACCAACAGCAGCAGGTGCAACAACGGATCCGCGTAGAGCGCCGCCCGTTCGACGGCGAGACCCAGCGGCCGGCCCGAGAGCCAGTGATCGCAGCCGGCGATCAGACCCAACCACCACCGGTAGGGTGAAGCGGCATGCACGTCGCGGCCATGGGGTGCATTTTCATAGTCGAGGTGGCGCACCCGCCATTCGCCGTGCGCGAGCATCTGCTGGGTCTGGATAATCCAGGCGAAGCTGGCGCTGAGATGCTCGGCCACGATCAACTCGCGGGGGCCGTCAGCATAGCCGGTCGGAGATGAGGCGGCCAGACGGGGGCCGGCCTGGGCGATGCCGGTCACATAATTCACCCGTTGGATCCGGGCATAATTTGTCCCCAGCAGGAAGCCGATCGCGCCGATCAATACCCAGACCCAAACGCGACTAGTTGGCGGAGTTGGCGGGTTCATTCTGAGCAGGGCAAGGGGGCGATGGTTGGAGCGTTGATGCTTTGGAAGATTGAAATCCGGGGCAAGCAAAGTCCTCGCTCGGGCGCGAGAGACTTACCCTTGACTCACTCGGGGGCGGCCAATCGTATGATCGTCTTTTGATGTCAGACGCCGGTATCTTTTCCCACCACCGGGCCGCCCGAAAGGCCCCTCCGCGTCCCCGGACCCAACGCGCGTTGGCCGGAGCGATGCCGGGGCCCCATTCCCCCCTCTTCCCATGCGATTACTAGCCGGTGGAACCCGGCCGCCGGACAGGTTTCACCTAAAGCCAATGCTTCGATCCGGCTTGGGGGGATGCCTTTTCCTGGCCGCCACCGTCTGGGCCGTCGCCGGCACGCCTGAGATCGCCAGCCACCCGCTTGGCGCCCGCTCCGCGCCCGCCGGGCCCACCCTGTTCACCCCGCTCTCCCCCGACGTGACCGGGGTCCGCACCACCAATCTTTACGCCGACCCCCGGATGTGGAGCGAGCGCTACCATGAGTTCGAGGTTGGCGCCATCGGGACGGGCGTGGCGATCGGCGACTATGACGGCGATGGCCGGCCGGATATCTTCGTGGTGAGCAAGACCGAGAGCTGCCACCTGTTCCGCAATCTCGGTAATTTCAAGTTTGAGGATGTAACGGAAGCGGCCGGGGTCGGCGACCAGGGGCCCGCCGCCATGATCTGGAAACAGGGTGCCGCCTTCGTCGATATTAACAACGACGGCCGGCTGGACATCTATGTCTGCCGCCATGACGCCCCCAATCTGCTCTACCTCAATCAGGGCGATGGCACGTTCAAGGAGAGGGCCGCAGCCTACGGCCTCGCCATCAAGGACGGCTCCTCGATGGCGGCGTTCGGCGACTACGACCGCGATGGCTGGCTCGACCTTTATCTGCAGACCAATCTGCTGGACAACTCCCAGCACCCGGCCGGGCAGCGGGATTATCTTTTCCACAACAATCGCAACGGCACCTTCACCGACGTGAGCGAGGCCGCGGGCATCAGCCGGGAAGAGACCCAAGGCCATTCCGCGACCTGGTGGGACTACGACAATGATGGCTGGCCGGACCTCTATGTGGCGAACGACTTCGCCCCGCTCGATGTGCTGTACCGCAATAACCGCGACGGCACCTTCACGGATGTCATTCATCAAGTGGTGCCGCATATGCCCTATTCCTCCATGGGGGCGGATCTGGGTGATGTGAACAACGACGGCCTGATTGATTTCTTCGTCGCCGAAATGGCGGCCAGTACCCACGAGAAGGACCAGCGCACCATGGCGGATACCCGGGCCCGCACCAGGGATCCGGCGGATGACTCACCCGCCGCGCCGACCTACCTGCACAACGCCCTTTATCTCAATACCGGCACCGGCCGCATGCTGGAAGCGGCGTATCTCACCGGACTCAACGCCACCGACTGGACCTGGTCGGTGCGGCTGGAGGATTTGGACAACGACGGCCGGCTCGACGTTTTTGTGACCAACGGCATGCACCGGGAAATCCACAATTCGGACCTGATCATGCGCATGATGTCCGCCGAAAGCGCCGCGGAGCGAATCCGGATCGCCCGCAACAGCCCGGTGCTGGCCGAGGCCAACCTCGCGTTCCGCAACCTCGGCGACCTGCAATTCGAAAGTGTCGGCCCTGCCTGGGGCCTGGCCCAGAAGGGCGTGAGCTTTGGCGCGGCGTTCGGCGACTTGGATGGGGATGGTGACCTCGACCTCGTCCTGAGTAATTTCCTGGGCGGAGTCACGGTGCTGCGCAACGACAGCAGCACCGGCCACCGGCTCATCATTGACCTGCGCGGCACGACCTCCAACCGCTTCGGCGTGGGCGCCACCGTGCGCATCGAAAGCGCGGCCGGCGTCCAGGTGCGGCAACTGGTGCTGGCCCGGGGCTACCTGTCCACCAGCGAACCGATGCTGCATTTCGGCCTGGGCGAGGATGCACTGGTGCAGCGGCTAACCGTGACCTGGCCCAGCGGCCAGGTTCAGACCTTTGAAAACCTGGCCGCTGATCAGCGTTACACCATTACGGAACCGGCCGGGGTTCCGGCGCTGATCGTCGCGGCCAAAGCCAAACCGGCCGGGCAATTTGTCGAGGTGAGCCAGGCCACCAACCTCTCCTGGCCTTCCCGCGAGGAACTGGTTGATGAAATCGCCCAGCAGCGATTCCTGCCCCGGCGGCAAAATCGCCATGGACCCGGCCTCGTCGCCGGGGATATCAACGGCGATGGCCGCGACGATGTGCTGGTGGGCGGCACCACGCTCGATCCGGCGCGCGTGCTCCTCGGCACGGACCACGGCCAGTTTGTGGCGGCCGGCAACGCGATCGCCGGGACCGGCGGGCCGGTCAATGGCGGGCCGATGCTGCTCTTTGATGCCGACGGCGACGGGCGGGACGACCTGCTGGTGACCCGCGGCGGCAACAGCCTGCCGGTCGGTGCCCCGGAGTATCAGCCCGTCCTCTTCCTCAATAACGGCGGCGGCCTCCAGCCGGCCCCGCCGAGCTGGCTGCCCCCCTTGCCGGCCAGTGTCGGGGCGGCCGCGGCCGCGGATTTTAATCGCGACGGCCGGCTCGATGTATTTCTCGGCGCCCGCGTCCTGCCCGGTCTCTACCCACTGGCGCCGCGCAGCGCCCTGCTCGTCAATCGCGGCGATCATTTCGAGGATGTCACCGACACCCTGGCGCCCGGCTTGCGTGAGGTTGGCCTGGTGACCGCGGCCCTGTGGAGTGATGCCGATGGCGATGGTTGGCCCGATTTGTTGCTCACGTTGGAATGGGGACAGGTGAAATGCTTTCATAATGAGCAGGGCCGGGGGTTCGTCGACTGGACGGAGAAGTCGGGCTTCGCCTCCGCCGGCACCGGCTGGTGGAATTCAATCGCCGCGGCCGATTTCAATGGCGACGGCCGGCCCGATTACGTCGTGGGCAACACCGGCCTGAACACGCCGTACCACGCGGATGCCGCGCATCCCGCGCTGCTTTATTATGGCGAATTCAAGGAAGGCGGCGCGCCCCTCGCCATCGAGGCGTATTACGAGGGTGAGAAGCTTTTCCCGTGGCGCAGCCGGAAGGAGTTGGGCGCGGCGCTGCCCGCGCTGCTCAAGCGTTACCCGAAGAATGACACCTATGCCCGCGCCACGCTGGGGGAGATTTTCGGCGAGGCCCAGCTGGCCGCGGCCCAGAAATTCTCGGCCACCGAACTGCGGAGCGGCGTGCTCCTGAGCCAACCGGATGGGTCCTATCGCTTCGCCCCCCTGCCGCGCCTGGCGCAGATCGCTCCGTTGCAGGGGATCGCCGCGGGGGATTTCGACGGCGATGGCCACGCGGACATTTATGCGGTCCAGAATTCCTACGCGCCCAACCCCGTCGTCGGTCGCTTTGATGGCGGCCTGAGCCAGTTGCTGCGCGGTGATGGCCACGGAAATTTCACCCCGGTGCCGCCGGCGGACAGCGGCCTGATTGTCCCGGGAGACGCCAAGGCGCTGGTCGTGCTCGATCTCGATGCGGATGGCTGGCCTGATTTCGTAGTCAGTCGGAATAACAGCACCACTCTCGCCTTCCGCAATCAAGGGGTCGCGGCGCGGCATTCGCTGCGGGTCTCGTTGCGCGGACCGGCGGGTAATCCCAGCGCCGTGGGCGCCCGGATCACGATTGAACTCGCCGATGGCTCGACGCAGACGAGTGAGGTCTATGCCGGCTCGGGTTATTTCAGCCAATCCTCGCCGGACTGTTTTTTTGGTTATCCGGACGCCAACCCGCCGCGCCAGATCCG
>JANMVS010000037.1:0-8979 GCA_031392885.1 Verrucomicrobiota bacterium | reverse complement strand
GGGCTGTAAAACGAGGCGGCATCTTCAATCACATGTTGCTCCGAAGGGCTGCCAGCTGGAGGGCCGGTCTCCGCACCGGTCGCGGACGGCGGCCGGTGCGCCAGCCTGGACGGCGCAGAGACCGTCCCTCCATCACTTTTCCACGAACGCTGGTTTGCAAAAACCTAATGCGCGAAGCTCAATCGCCGCCGCCCAACTGGTCCAGACGGCCGCGCAGACTGCGGCTGAGCGGCAGCTTGGTGCCGTCGCGCAGCAGCACGACATAATCACCGTGCACCCCCGGCTGCAGCTCTTTGATCTGGTCGCGATGAACCAGGGCGGAGCGGTTGATACGGGAAAAATTAATCGTCCCCAGCCGCGCCTCGATGGCCGCCATGGTCTCGCGCAGCATGAGGCGTCCGGTCGCGAGATGCAGGACGACGTAGTTGTCGGCCGCCTCGACCCAGACAATCTCCTCGGACCGCAGGAAGACCAGCCGGCCATCAGCCTTCACGGTCAGCCGTTCGTTCTTCACGGCGCCCCGGGGCGGGTCCACTCCCCCGGCGGTCGGTTCCGCGCTCAGCACACCGGCCGATCGGCGCTGTAGAAATTCCTGCACGCGGCGCAGGGCGGTCTGAAAGCGTTCCCGGTCGAAGGGCTTGAGCAGGTAGTCAACCGCCTGGACCTCAAAGGCATCGAGGGCGAAGCGCTCGTGCGCCGTGGCAAAGACAATGGCCGGACGATTTTCCAGCGGCAATTCCGCGAGCACCTGCAGCCCGTCACAACCGGGCATCTGCATATCGAGAAACACCAGGTCAAGCGGCGTGCGCTTGATCGTGGCAATGGCTTCGGTGCCGCTGCGGCACTCGCCCACGATCTCGACGGAGACTTCGCTCTGCAACATGCCCCGCAGCCGCTCCCGGGCGAGCGGTTCGTCATCCACAATGAGCGTGCGGATCCTGGGCATGGCGTCAGGCGGCAGGAATTGTCACGCGCACCACTAGCCCGCCCTCCGGATGGTTGGCCAGCTCGAAGCGGTGGCGTTCCCCATAAAGTTCGCGCAGCCGGGCGCGCGTGTTGCCCAGGCCGATGCCCTCGCGGGTGAAACCACCGGACGGCAGCCCAGCGCCGTTGTCGCGCACGACCAGTTCGACCGCCCCATCCTTCCCGCGCCGGGCGGTGAGCTCCAACTGACCCGGCCGGTCGTGGGGCTCGATGCCGTGGCGGATGGCGTTTTCCACGAGAGGCTGGAGAATCAGGCTCGGCACCTCGGCGTCCAGCACCCCCGGTTCAATCTCACAGCTGACCGACAGACGGTCGCGGAAACGGATGCGCTCGATCTCGAGATATTTTTCCATGAACGCGATCTCCTCGCGCAGACTGGTGCGCGGCTGGCCGGGGTGGCTCATCGTGAGGCGCAGGAGTTCGCCGAGGCGCACGAGCATGCGGTCGGCCGCGTGCACGTCGCTGTGCATGAGCGAAGCGATGCCGTTGAGGGTGTTGAACAGGAAGTGCGGCTTGAGCTGGCGCAGCAGGGCCTGCAACCGCGCCTCCGCGAGATGTTTCTCCAACTCCAGTGTGTGCACCGTGCGCTCGTGGTACTTGCGGTAATAGTCGATGGCGTGACTGGCGGAGATGATCACGCCGTAGATCAGGAGATTGAACGGAAAGGTTTTAACCAGCAGCGGCCGGAACACCTCGAGGAACGTCACGGGCTCATCCAGCAGGGCGCTGTGCACCTGGCCCACCAGCGTGCGCAGGACCACATAGACCAGCGAACTCACCAGCGCCGCCCCAAGGTGAATCCCCGCGGTGCGCCACGGCGTGCCGCCTTCGGGCGGGAAAAGCCGGGCGAACCACAGGATGGGCAGAGAGAGAAATGCCCACACATACCAGTCGCCGAGCGAATAGCTGATCGCCTGTCCCCAGGACACCGCGCGGCCCAGCAGCGAGCTGGAAAGGTAGAACTGGCTCGCAAAGGCCAGCCCGACCAGGGTCCAGAAAAGCAGCATGCCCCCGAAGCGGGACAGGGAGCGAAAAAATGGCCGGACGGCGGGCATGCGGAAAATGAGTTGCGGTGGATGTAGGACAGACAAGCAATGGTGTCGACGCGCCTTTCACTTATTTCGCATGATACCCGCCGCCCCCCCCTCGCCGGTCCGCCCGGCCCCCGCCGCCGGTCCGCCGGGGCGCGAGGCGTGGCCGCCGTTGCTGCCGGTGGTGCTGACCCTCGTGCTGGCCGCCATCGGCTTGAGCGTGATTTTTGCCCAGCTTTTTCCGGCGGCCACTTCGGCGCAGACCGTCCCGGCCGCGCGTTTCACCGAGATCACGGCGGAAGCGGGACTCCGGGTTGAGCCCTATCACGGGCCACAAGAATCTCCGACAACTTTGGGCGGCGCGGTTGTCGTGCTCGATTATGACGGGGATGGACATCCTGATTTGTTTTTTGTCAACGGCGCGCCCTGGCCCTGGGAGGAGGAATTGGCCAAACGGACCAGCCGCGGCAGTCTGGCCTTGTGGCACAATGACGGTCGCGGGCATTTCATCGACGTCACCGCCAGCGCCGGCCTGAATGTTGAGCTGCAGGGCATGGCGGCGGTCGCGGGCGATTTCGACAACGATGGCCGGCCCGATCTCTTCGTCACCTGCGTCGGATTGAATCATCTGTTCCATAATCTGGGTCAGGGTCGGTTCGAGGATGTCACGGAATCGGCCGGCGTGGGCGGGGAGGAGAACACCTGGAGCACCGGCGCGACTTGGCTGGACTACGATGGCGATGGGCGGCTGGACCTGGTGGTCGCCCACTATGCCCGCTGGCCGCAGGAGGTTTCCCTCGCGATGGCGTTCACCATTGCGGACGTGGGCCGCTCCTACGGCACGCCCACGGGATTTGTCGGGGTGCTGCCCTCCGTTTATCACAACTTGGGCGACGGCCGCTTCGCCCTCGTGCCGGGAGCCGCCGGCCTGCTCAACGTCGATCGGTCAACGGGTCTGCCCGCGGCCAAGGCCTTGGCCGTCGTGCCCATTGACGCCAACGGCGACGGGAAGCTCGACCTGCTGTTCTCCTATCACACGACCGACAATGCGCTGTTTCTCAACCAGGGCGACGGCACATTTATCAAATGGTCCAAGGGTTCGGACCAGCGCAACGAGGGAGCCGCTGCCGGGCTGGCCTCGGCTAGCTTCCTGCCCCTGGCGCAAGCCGCGGACACCGACGAGCGTCTGGCGGCGCTGCAAGCCGCCGGCGCCAGCGACGCCCGGAGTCGCGACGCCCGGAGTCGCGACGAGTCACAACTCCACCTGCGTGGCAAATTGAGCGGCGCCCTGCTCGACTACGAGTTCGATGGCCACCTCGCCTTGTTTTCCGGCAATGGTCGCGCCGAGCCGGACGTGAATAAATTTTCCGCCGGCCGGGATTTTGCCGCGGAGCCGCAGCTCCTGCTGAAGCGCGGCAGCCAGTGGACGGCCGCCCCGGCCAACGGCACCTGGTCCCGGCCGCTCGTCGCCCGCGGCATCGCGGTCGCGGATCTCGATGGTGATGGAGACGGCGATGTCATTATCGCCCAAAACAACGGACCCGCGCTGCTCTTGCGCAACGACCAGCGCAGCGGGCTGCCCTGGCTGCGTCTCCGGCTCGTGGCCACCCGCAGCCACCCCGAGGCCGGCGGGGCGCGGGTCGAGGTCCACACGCCCCGGCGCATTTTTGTCCAGACGGTGGCACCGGCGATGGGGTTCATGGCGCAGTCGGAATCCGTGCTGACCTTCGGCTTGGGTGAGGACGCCCGCGTCCGCAAAATTGTGATCCAGTGGCCTTCGGGCCGGCGGCAGGAACTCCGGCCGGAAGCGATCAACCGGACGCTGGTGATCCGCGAGCCCTGAGCCAAAAGCTGAATTGGCGCTCCCAGCGATCACACCCTGCGATTATTGAGGCTTACCCAGAGAAGTGACAACTGGAATTAATAAGGGACAGGTCAATTTTTAATAAGGGACAGGTCAATTTCGCTATAAGGGACAGGTCAATAATACTGGGCCGCCGTGACTGCAGGCATGCCGATGAGAAATCTGCACCTTTTAATGGGGAAACTGGAATGGGAGCAGAACAGACCAGATTCAACGGCATCGTCGATTTCCGCGCCATTGTGTAGCTGCGCATCTCGGAAGACCCGCGGCTCAGTGGCCCGCGGCTCGCAGGGACGCGAGCCCTCCCGGCGATGTAGCAAAACCCACGCCGGCCGGTTCAGGGCATCTGCAATGTCTGCTCGCCGGGCACCAAAGCCGTGCTCCTCCCCTGCCAGACAAACGTACCGGTGAGGCCGACCGGAAGGGTGATCTTCGCGGTTAGCCCACCCGGCGCGCGGACCAGCGACACCCCGATGTCACCCTTGGGATGCGGCACCTTGCCTTCCGCCCGCTGCAGGGCGCCGAGGTGGGGCTCGATCCGCACCGTCGCGAAACCGGGCGAGCCCGGCTCAATCCCGCAGACGGTCGCGAGCAACTCATAGACCGGTGACGCACTCCAGGCGTGGCAGTCCGACCGCGGGTGCACCGGGATTTCGGCGAAGGTGGTGAGGCCCTCGGCGAGCATCGCCCGCCACGGTCCCAACCGCGCGAGATACTCGTCGCCCAGCCCCGCCAGTTTCATGGCGCGCAACAAATAGAAACGAAAATAGAGGGAGGATTGAATGAGCGACTTGTCCCCGGCCACCCGTTGGATCAACTCCCGGGCCGCGTCGCCAGTGATCGCACCGGACAGGACGGCCATGACATTGGCGTGCTGGCTGAAGATTTTCTTCTCGGGCGTATCAGCAAAAAGGCGGCGCTTCTCATCCCAGCAGGAGCGGACCGCGGCCGCCCGCAAACTGGCGGCCAACTGCTCGTAATGACCGGCGAGTTCAGTGCGCCCGAAAGCCCGGCACAATTCGCCCGCCCGCTGCAAGGTCCCGGCCAATTGCAGGGACACGATGCTGGACCCACCCTGCTTGGCACCATCCGGGACTCCACCGTCGCCGAGCGTCTCGTTCCACGGCCACTGGTCGGTCCAGTCGACAAACGTCCAATAAGGCAGTGGCCCGAGCAGGCCGGTGGCCGGGTCGATCTTCCGCTCGAACCAGCCGAGCACGGTTTCCAGACCCGGCAGTTGGGCCCGGACAAACGCGCCGTCATCCCGGTGCATCCAGAAATCGTGGATCATATCGATCCAGAACAGGGAAAACGTATTGATGATCTGCGGGCTGACCGAGGGATAGCGGCTCTGGGTCAGGCCGTCGGGAATGCGGGAACGGTCCAGCGACTCAATGGCGTTGCGCATCAGCCGGTCGTCGCCCGCGACGTAGAGGGAGATCAAACTTTGGATCCGGGTGTCGCCGACGTATTGGAGCTGCTCATAATACGGGCAGTCCACGTAGGTCTCAAAGGCGCACAGTCGTGCGGTCCGCCAGCCGACGTTCCAGATTTGCGCCAGGGACGGATCATCACTGGTGAAGGAACCATGCTCCGCAAACGGATAGGCCGTGAAGTTGCCGTGCAGGTCTTCCACGACCAGCGCCTCGTCACCGGTCTCGATCTCCAGCTGCAGATAGCGATAGGTGCGGTAATCCAGCGGGGCGAAACGCCGGTGGGCACCGCCGTCGGGATGAAATTCATCACCGATGCCCACCAGTTCGCGGCCCTCGATCTCATCCCGGTTTCCCTTTTGGCCATTCTGGTCAAACAGGCCCTCGGCGTAGGTAAGTGCCACCCGTCCGCCCTTGCCGCCGCTCACGGTGAGCTGGGGAAAGGCATTGGTCTCGTAACCTTGGTCGAGCAAGACGGTCGCCCGGCTGCGCGCCGGGACCGTCAACGGAGCCTTCCCCTCGACAAAACCTGCAGCCACTTCGACGCCGCGGGCGCGGCGCACGCGGGCCAGCCGGAGTGGCGTCTCCTCCATGAACGGAATCGAGCGGGGCTTGAGCCACCAGTTGACATCAGTGCCCCAGCCATAGGGAATGCCGGGGCCCAGCAACCGCGGCGCACTCCAACCCTGATCGTTGAAGCCGACCGTGGTCCAGCCCCACGGATGAGCCGATCCCTCCACCCGGTCGCCGGGACCGACGACGATAAAAGTTTTCAAGCGCGCCCGGTCGGGAGTGATGGGCTGATAGGCTGCATCGCGCGATACTTTCCAAGACACATTCGTGTCGACCCCGCTTTCCGCCGCGCTGTCGCCCTGCAAGAGAAAACCCGTCCGTTGGCTCATGATGGCGTAGGGCGCGTGCTCGCCATAACTCCAGACCTGCGCCGCGATCACATTACGGCCCGCCTGCAACCACGGGGCGAGATCGAGGCTGTCATAGCGCCAGACCAGCGGATCACCGCGCTGCGGCCCGAAGCTGACCGAATGGCCATTGACGAAAAGCCGGTAGCGCGCGTCCGCCGTGACATGCACCAGAAAATGCTCCGGGCGGCGAGGGAGCTCGAGCTGCTTACGGAAAAGATAAACCCCGTATTCGTTTTTGGGTGCCGCCGGATGCGTGATCCAGGAAGCCGGCCAGCGTTCCGTGAGTAACCGCGGCGAGACCGCCGGGATGCTATCCATCGCGGCCGCCCTGGCCACGTTGGCGAGCACGATTACGGCGAAGCAAAGGAAATAACGCATGGTCAATTCAGGAAAGAAAGCAGCCAGAAGAAAAAACGGCCGCACTGCAATCCATGGCTACACCGTCCTCGATGCACGTTGCGAGGTACGACCAGCGGCCGGACCGATTCGGCAACGCTGGAGGTGTCCCGGTCATTTGGCCGGGTTCTCTGGAAAGAGTTTCTGGTTTTGCTTCAGCGGGTAACTTCACCTTCAATAGGCTCTTTCAATAACCCGGCCGTTTCCCTCATTCATGAACCCATCCTCGGCCCAGCCCTCCGTCCTCGATCTCGCCAAGATGATCGATCACTCGCTCCTGCATCCCACGATGACGGACGCCCAGCTCGACGCCGGATGCGCCCTCGCCGCCCGCTACGACGTGGCCACGGTCTGTGTGAAGCCCTACTACGTGCCTCGCGCCGCTCAATTGCTCAAGGGCACGAACGTCCTGGTTTGTTCCGTGATCGGCTTCCCGCATGGGAACAGCCACACCGCGGTCAAGATCCTGGAGGCGGAGCTCGCCATACGGGAAGGCGCCCGGGAAATCGACATGGTGGCCAATGCGGGCAAGGTGCTCGGCGGCGATTGGGCCTACGTGGCGGCGGACATCAAGGCGGTCAACGATGCCTGCGTGGCCCACCGCGCCATCCTCAAGGTTATTTTCGAGAACGACTACCTGCAGGAGTCGCATATCATCCAGCTGTGCAAGATCTGCTCGGACATCGGCGTGGCCTTCGTGAAGACGTCGACCGGCTACGGTTTCGTCAAGCAGGCGAACGGCGACTACAACTACCAGGGCGCGACCGACGTCCACCTGAAACTCATGCGGGCGAATTGCCCGGATAAAATCCAAATCAAGGCGGCCGGCGGCGTGCGCACCCTCGACGACCTGCTGAAGGTCCGTTCGTTCGGCGTCACCCGCATCGGCGCCACCGCAACCGAAGCGATCCTCAATGAGGCAGTGAAGCGCGGATTTCCTGAGCCCATCCCCGGTGGAATAAATCCCACCCAAAAAAACTTCCGCCGCCGCGCCCGGCTATTGAGGTGAACGGCCAATACCGGTGAAACCAGCTGGCCAAATCGCATCTCGCTTGGCAAAAGTTAGTGGCGCGATACATCCCCACCCCGGCAACACCCTTGCGGTCATCTTTGCATGCTACCCCATGCATGCCCCGCGATCCGCGCGCCGCAATCACACTTATTCCATGATCTCCTCAATGCTTCGTTTTATTGTCCTGCTGATCACCTTTACGTTGATCATCCCGGCGCCAGCCGCCGGGCTCAAGTCACCCGACGGTCGCATCGAAGTGAAAGTCGAACTGACTTCGAAGATCTATTACTCGGTAAACTTCGGCGCGATCGCCTTGCTCAAGCCGAGCCCGCTGGCGCTGGAACTCGGGGATGGCACCATCCTCGGCGCCAGGCCGGTGTTGAAAAACACCCGGCAGCGGGAACAGCACGGTGAGATCAAGCTCCCTTGGGGTAAAAATAAAGTGCTGGCCGACGTCTACAATGAGCTGGAGCTGACCTTTGCCGGCGACTTCTCCGTCGTGTTTCGCGCTTACAATGACGGCGTCGCCTATCGTTTCCGCACGACTCGCCCCGGGGATATGATCGTGCGCGCGGAAGAGTTGCAGTGGAATCTCGCGGCCGGCGGGCAGGTCTGGGGTACGGATTACAACACCATGGCGGGGTCCTTCGAAGCGCTCTATACCAAGACGAGGTTCGCCGACTGGAAGGCCGGTAATTACGCCTATTCGCCTATCTTGATCGAACATCCCGAGGGGCCGCGCATACTCCTCTGCGACGCCGACCTGAGCGACTATCCCGGCCTGTATCTCCAAAAGCGGGCTGAAACCAACCGCTACGAAATCCGCGGGCTCTTCCCGAAATACCCGAAAGCCGCCCAACCCGGCGGCTGGTGCCATTTCAACAGCGTGGTGACCGCGACCGAGGACTACATCGCGAAAACGAAGGGCACTCGTGATTTCCCGTGGCGCGTGACTATCATCGCGGCTTCCGACCGCGAATTGCTCGACAGTGAGCTGGTGACCAAGCTGGCACGTCCGGCGCAAGTGGCCGACACCAGCTGGCTGCAGCCGGGCAAGGCTTCCTGGGAGTGGTGGAACGACTGGAATCTCGCCGGGGTGAATTTCAAGACCGGCATCAACACCGAGACCTACCGCCACTACGTTGATTTTGCCGCCGAAAACAAACTGGCCTACCTCGTCGTCGATGAAGGCTGGTCGGACGCCTATGACATGGGCCTGGCCAACCCGGAACTCGATATTAAGGCCGTCGCCGACTACGCCCGCACCAAGGGCGTGAAGCTCATCCTCTGGTGCACGTGGCGCACCTTGACCGAACAGTGGGACACCGCCTTCGCC